>JAWWOL010000410.1:0-8726 GCA_033851695.1 Frankiales bacterium | reverse complement strand
TAGTCCGTCCCGTCCGGTCCGTGCATCACGAAGTCCCACACCCCGCCGACGCGGAACTCGAACGCCCGCGTGGTGGTGGTGAACCCCTCCGGTCCCCACCACCGCGAAAGGTGCCGTACCTCGGTGAACGCCTCGAACACCAGCTCCCGTGGGGCACTGATCACCCGGGAGATCAGGATCTCGCGGTCGGCCGTCGCGGACTGCGCCCGCGCCTCTCGTCCCGTCACGCTCATCAGCTACTCCTTCTCCCTTGTCTGCTTGAGGTCCTGCACGTACTCGTCCAGCCGGTCGAAGCTCTCGTTCCAGAACCGCTGGAACCCGCCGGTCCACTCGTGAACCGGTCGCAGCCCGCGGGCGTCAAGGCCGTACAGGCGCTGCTTGCCTGCCTTGCGGTCCCGCACCAGTCCAACCTCCCGGAGCACCCGCAAGTGTTTGGACGCCCCCGGCTGAGTCATCCCCAGCTCCTCGGCTAACTCGGTCACCGGCCGCTCACCCCCCCGGAGCAGCACCAGGATCTCCCGGCGCTGCGGCTCCGCTATCGCGTTGAAGACGTCCGACGTCGTCGCTGCTCGTGCCATGACGCGATCATATGCCGATATCGGCATGCGTCAAGCCGGAGGAATCAGCTAAGCAGAGCGCTGACGGGCAGCCGGTCAGTCTCTCGTTCCCTGAGCCCCGGTCAGCGGAGCCCCACAGCTGCTCGTAGCGAGAGAGGCATGGCTCGATCGGCGCGAGGATGGGACAGAGAGGCTCGCGCACCGCGGGGCGGACCCACTGCCGAGTGCGCGTTGGAGCAGGTGGCCGACGGGCGGGCGAGCGTGTTCGACGAGCTGCGGGCGGTCTCCCTCGGCACCTGTGGTCTTGTCCAGGGCCGGCTGAAGCCGGCGCTCAATGCGCTGGGCCGCCGTTCTGCAGGTCAGCCGGGAACGAGGGCCCTGCTGGTCGTAACCCAACGGTCCAGGGCAGCGGCTGCCGCACCGCTGTCGAGGGCTTCCGACGCCCGCCTGATGCCGTCGATCAGCTGCCGGTCGAGGCTCTCCTCCCCCGGCGACGCGGCCACCAGGGCGGCCGCGGCGTTGAGCACCACCGCATCTCGTACGGGACCCTGCTCGCCGGCCAGCAGCGCCCGTACGACATCGGCGTTGCGGTCACGGTCACCACCGCGCAAAGCCTGGGCAGGGCTCCGCGGGATGCCGAGCTCGACCGGGTTGAGCACCGACTCGTGCACCTGCCGGTCGCGGACCAGCCAGACCCGGGACGTGGTCGCGGTCGACAGCTCGTCGAGCCCGTCGTCGCCGCGGAAGACCAGCGCGGAGGTGCCGCGGCGGGCGAACACCGTCGCCATCACCGGCGCCATCCGCGCGTCGTAGACGCCCACGGCCTGGGCGCGCGGCTGGGCCGGGTTGGTGAGCGGGCCGAGGAAGTTGAAGACGGTCGGGATGCCGAGCTGGGCCCTGGCCGGCCCGGCGAACCGCAGTGCGGGATGGAAGACCGGCGCGAAGCAGAAGCCGATGCCGGCAGTACGGATGCACTCGCCGACCAGCGCGGGGGCGAGGTCGACGGCGACACCCAGCGCCTCGAGCACATCGGCCGAGCCGGTCGCCGAGGACGCGGCCCGGTTACCGTGCTTGACGACGGTCACCCCTGCGCCCGCCACCACCAGTGCCGCCATGGTCGAGATGTTCACGGTGTGCGCCCGGTCGCCGCCCGTGCCACAGGTGTCGACCGACGTGCCCTCGACGGTGAGTCGCGCGGCGTGCCGGAGCATCACCTCGACCAGGGCCTCGACCTCCGCGGGCGTTTCACCCTTGGCCCGGAGGGCGAGCGCGAAGCCGGCGATCTGGGCGTCGGTCGCATCCCCGGACATGACCTGCTCCATCGCCCACGCGGCCTCGGCGTGCGCGAGGTCCTCGCTGTGCAGCAGGGCGGTGAGCAGGGACGGCCAGCTCGGCGGCGGAGGTGTCACGGCAACGCTTCCTTCGGGAGGGCCGGAAGTTCAGTGGTCGAGCGAGCCTTCGAGCTCCTCGGCGAGGGCCCGCCGGTCGACGTGCAGCAGCGGCGCGACGTCGGCGAGCTGGGCACCGGACTGCTCGAGCACGGCAGCGGCCGCCAGGACCTGACGGAGAGCGCTGACCAGCACGGCTGCGTAGCCCGGTGCGAGCGCGACGCCGCAGCGCGGACAGTGGCCTGGCGTGCCCGCCTCGACGACCTCGAGCAGCGGGAACGACTCGCCACAGCGCCCGCACCACGCGGTGACGTTCAATGTGCCGGTGGTGCCGGGGCGACCGTCGCGGTGGTGCCGACCGGCGCGGTCCGGCGGAACAGCTCCGCGGTCACCTCCGCCAGCTCGATGGGGTCGATCGGGTGGGGCACCGCGGCCTCGGCCTGGGACCAGTGCGCCAGCCATCGGTCGTCCCTGCGGCCCAGGAGCAGCAGGATCGGCGGGCAGGTCGCGAGCTCGTTCTTGAGCTGGCGGGACAGCCCCATGCCCCCGGTGGGGGTGGCCTCCCCGTCGAGGATCGCGAGGTCGACGCCGCCGGCGTCCAGCACCTCGACGACCTCCTCACCGGTCTCGCACTCGACGTACTCCAGGCGCGCGATGTCCGGGGCGGGGCGACGGCCCAGCGCCATCCGGACCTTGTCACGGGTCACCGGGTTGGAGCTGTAGACCAGTACGGTCAGGGACTCGGGTGCAGCGGAGGGCATGGCACGCTTCCTGCGGTCGGTCGGGCGGGCTCTCGTACGGGGATCGTACTCAACGTGGCTCGGGAGCCACCGCGGGATTACCCCGCCGGAGCAGCTGGGCGAGATGGACGGCCTCGACCCCGGTGCCGTCGGCGATCTGGGTCCGGCAGGAGAAGCCGTCGGCCAGCACCACGGTGCCCGTGGCCCGGCCGCGCACGGCGGGGAACAGCGTCTGCTCACCGATGGCGATCGACGTCTCGTACTTCTCCCGCTCGAAGCCCCAGGACCCGGCCAGCCCGCAGCAGCCGGCGCCGCTGGGCTGGACCACGGCTCCGGTACGGGACAGCACGCGCAGCTCGGCGCCGGCGTCGAGGACGGCGTGCTCGTGGCAGTGCGTCTGCAGCAGCACGGTGCCCTCGACGCGCGGGGGCTCCCACTCGTCGCCGTAGCGGTCGAGGAACTCGGCCAGGGTGAACGTCTGCCGGGACAGCCGGCGCGCCTGCTGGTCGTCGGGCAGCATGCCGACCAGCTCGTCACGGAAGGATGCGCAGCAGCTCGGGTCGGGCACCACGACTGGCGTGCCGGCGGCGATCTCGGGCGCCAGGGTGGCCAGCGTGCGGAGGTAGGTCCGCCGCGCCTCGCCGAGGAAGCCGTAGTCGAACAGCGGCCGGCCGCAGCAGACCTGTCGTGCCGGCAGCACCACCTCGAACCCGGCCTGCTCGAGCACCTCGCAGGTCGCGATGCCGACGTCGACGTGGAACGCCTCGACGAACGTGTCGGCCAGCAGCACGACGCGGGGCTGTCCGGCGTTGACCCGCGGCCGGCGCTCGAACCAGGCCCGGAAACCCTCCGCGGCGAACGCCGGTGCCGTCCGCCGCGGATGCACCCCGCCGAGCCGTTTCATCACCGGCGCCAGCGGCCCGCGTACGAGGAAGTTGGCAAGCCCGGGCAGCCGACCGCCGAGCCGCGCCGTCTTGCCGATCAGCCCCATCGCATAAGCAGCCCGCGGCCGCAGCCGGCGCGCGTAGTGGTGGGAGAGGAACTCCGCCTTGTAGGTCGCCATGTCCACGCCCACCGGGCAGTCGCTCTTGCAGCCCTTGCACGACAGGCACATGTCGAGCGCGTCGTGCACCTCGCGGGAGCGCCAGCCGTCGGTGACCACCTCGCCGTCGAGCATCTCGAACAGCAGCCGGGCCCGGCCACGGGTGGAGTGCTGCTCCTCGCCGATCACCTGGAAGCTCGGGCACATCACCTGGCCGCCGGCGGCCTGCGTCACCCGGCACTTGCCCACGCCGACGCAACGCCCGACGGCCTCGGCGAAGCTGCCGCCGTCCTGCGGGAAGGCAAAGGTCGTGAGGACCGGCAGCGGCTGGTACGCGGGCCCGACGCGCAGGTTGTCCGCCGGCCCGAAGACCAGCACCGGGTCGACCAGCTTGCCCGGGTTCATCCGCCCGGCCGGGTCCCAGATCGCCTTGAACTCGCGGAACGCCCTGACCAGCTCGGGCCCGTACATCTTCTCCAGCAGGTGCGCCCGCTGCTGCCCGTCGCCGTGCTCCCCCGACAACGAGCCGCCGTACGACACCACGAGATCGGCCGCGTCGTCGAGAAAGTGTTGGTACGCAGCAACTCCGGCCTCGGTGGAGAAGTCGAACGGGATCCTGGTGTGCACGCAGCCGTCACCGAAGTGCCCGTAGAACGGCGCGCTGCCGTAGCCGTACTGGTGCTGCAGGGCGCTGAGGTCGCGGAGGTAGCCACCGAGCCGGTCGGGCGCGACCGACGAGTCCTCCCACCCCTCCCACTTCTCGGCCTCGCCGGGCACCCTCGAAGCCGCGGCCAGCCCCATCTCGCGCAGCCGCCACACCCGCCGCTGGTCGGCCGGATCGGTGAAGACCTCGGCGGACACCACAGCGGCCTTGGCGAGGACCGTCGCGAGGTGCTCGGCCTCCTCGGCCGTCTCGCCCTGGACCTCGGCGAACAGGAAGGAGTCGCCGGGCGGCAGCAGGGCGAGCTCCGAGGCAGGAACACCGGAGCCGCGCAGGCCCGCGACGAGCTTGGCGTCGAACCCCTCGAGCGCCAGCAGCCGGTGCTCGAGCAGCGCCGGCACCGCGTCCGCAGCAGTGAACACGTCCGAGAACCCCAGCGCCACCAGCCGACGATGGGCAGGGTTGGGCTGCAGCCGCACCTGGGCGCTGAGCACGGTCGCGCAGGTGCCCTCGCTGCCGACCAGGGCCGCCGCCAGGTTGCCGCCCCGCTCGGGCAGCAGGGCGTCGAGGTTGTAGCCCGACACCCGCCGCGGCAGCTGCGGGAAGCCGGCACGGATCCGGGTCCCGTACTCCTCGCGGATCCTGGCCAGTCCCCGGTAGATCTCACCAACCCGGCCATCGGTGCCGCCGAGGCGCGCGAACGCCGCGTCGTCGGTCCGGCCGACGGTGAGCCTGGTGCCGTCGTAGAGCAGCAGCTCGAGCTGCTCGACGTTGGAGGCCGTCGTCCCCCAGGCCACCGAGTGCGCACCGCAGGAGTTGTTGCCGATGTTGCCGCCGACCGTGCACCGGTCGTAGGTCGCCGGGTCCGGCCCGAAGGTCAGCCCGTGCCGCTCGGCCGCCGCCCGCAGGTGGGCGTTGACCAGGCCGGGCTCGACCCAGGCCGTCGCCGTCGCGACGTCGAGGGAGAGCAGCCGGTTGAGGTGCCGGGAGGTGTCGACGACCACGGCTGCGTTGGTCGCCTGCCCGGCCAGGCTGGTGCCCCCGCCGCGCAGCGTGATCGGGGCGCCGTACTCGCGGCACAGCTCGTGCACCGCGACCACGTCGTCGGTGTCCCGCGGGGTGACCACGCCGAGGGGCACCTGCCGGAAGTTGGAGGCGTCGGTGGAGTAGGCCGCCCTGCTGCCGGCGTCGAAGCCCACCTCACCGCGCAGCCGCGTACGCAGCGCCGAGGCGAGGCCCGCCACGTCGACGTCAAGAGCCCCTGGGTGCCGCCGTGCCCGGGCTGTCGCCACCGCAGGACCGCCTTCCCGAGCGCTCGATCGGACGCTGCGACCACTCTCTCGTACGAGCCGACCCGCGCGTCGCAAGCCCCCGGCGTGTGCCCGTCCGGCCGGACCTCCATAATGGCCGAGTGGCGACAGCATCCGCGCTTGAAAAGATCCCTTCGCACGGGTCACTCACCCGGCCGAACATGGTCAGCGTGGGGACAATCATCTGGTTGTCCTCCGAGCTGATGTTCTTCTCGTCCCTGTTCGCGATGTACTTCACGACCAGGGCCGTGCACAAGGGGGTCGACCCCGCGGGCTGGCCGCCCACGGCCATCAACGGCCACGACATCACCCACCCGGTGCACCTCAACGTCGGCTTCGCGGCGATCTTCACCGTGGTGCTGATCCTGTCCTCGTTCACCTGCCAGTGGGGGGTCTTCGCCGCCGAGCAGGGCAACGTCGCCAGACTGCGGTTCTGGTTCCTGCTGACGTTCTTCATGGGCGCGATCTTCGTGGCCGGCCAGGGCTTCGAGTACTTCGTCGAGAACGAGTTCTCCATCTCCAGCCACCCGTACGGGTCCGTCTACTACCTGACCACCGGGTTCCACGGCCTGCACGTCATCGGCGGGCTGTTCGCCTTCCTGTTCGTGCTGGCCCGCACCACGTTCGGCAAGTTCACGCCGGAGAAGGCCACCTACGCCATCGTGGTCTCCTACTACTGGCACTTCGTCGACATCGTGTGGGTGGGTCTGTTCGCGACCATCTACCTGATCCATTGAGCCCCCAGGTGACCTCCGTGACCTCTTCTCCCGCCCCGGCTCGCCGCAGCGCGAGATCCCGGTTGGCCGGCGTCCTCACGCTGGCGATCGCGCTGACGATGCTCGGCGGCCTCTACGCGGCGTTGGCGCCGAGCACCCGCGCCGTCGGCCTGCCCTACACCCCGCAGCAGATCGCCGCCGGCAAGGACCTGTTCCTGCGCGGGTGCTCCTCCTGCCACGGCCTCAACGCCCAGGGCACCCGGCAGGCGCCGTCGCTGATCGGGGTCGGCCCGGCCGCCGTCGACTTCCAGGTCTCCACCGGACGGATGCCGCTGGCGTCCTTCTTTGCGCAGGCCGACCGCAAGCCGACCCGGTACAGCGAGCCGCAGATCGCCGAGCTGGCCGCGTACGTCTACTCCGTCAGTGGCAACACCGGCCCACTGGTCCCGACGGTCACCGCCCAGGACCTCGCCAAGTCCGACCTCGCGCACGGCGGTGAGCTGTTCCGCTACAACTGCGCGCAGTGTCACGGCGCGTCCGGCGGCGGCGGCGCGATCTCCGGCGGCGGCTACGCGCCCGACCTGGCCCAGGCCACCGCCACCCAGATCTACGAGGCCATGCTCACCGGGCCCGAGCAGATGCCGAAGTTCAGCCAGCTCCCGGCCCAGACCAAGGTCGACATCATCCGCTACGTGCAGGATGTGACCCGCCAGGGCGTCAACGCCGGCGGGCAGCCGATCGGCAAGCTCGGACCGGTGCCCGAGGGCCTGGCCGCTTGGACGATCGGCATCGGCGCCTGCATCGCGTTGACCCTCTGGATCGGCGCCCGGCGATGACAGACGAGACCGCGACACCCGACGAGGGTGCCAAGAAGCCCAAGGGTCAGCCGGCCAAGGGCACCTCGAAGACCGCGTGGGAGGACCAGGGATCCCTGGTCGAGCGGCTCAGGTCCAGGGGCAGCAACCGCAGCCGCGCCGAGATCGAGGCCGAGTCCGAGGCGATCGCGCATACGGAGGCCCAGTTGGTGCACGAGCGCGAGGCCGCTGGGGAGGGCACCGCCACCTACGGTGGCCAGGTCGCGCGCGACCACGCCGAGCACGGCGGCGACCACGAGCCGCTGCGGCCCGCCCTCGAGCCGGTGCACTACGTGCCGACCCCCGAGGAGGTCACCCGGGCCGAGAAGCGCGCGGAGCGGCTCGCCTCGGCACTGTTCCTGCTCTCCAGCGCCTGCGTGGTCGGCTTCATGGCCAGCTACCTGTGGATCAACGTCCACCAGCACCCGACGGCGCTCAACGTCGCCCTCGGCTGCACGCTGGGCGGGGCGCTGTTCTTCATCGGCGCTGCGGCGATCGTCTGGGCCAAGGGGATCATGCCCCACGAGCCGGCCGTCCAGCAGCGCTACCCGGACAACTCCAGCGAGGCGGACAAGGCGGCGCTCGCCGCCGACTGGCTGGTCGGGGTCGAGGAGAGCGGCGCCACCCGGCGCAAGATGCTGCTCGGCACGATGGGCGTGTCCATGGGCACCCTGGCGCTGCCGGCCGTGTTCATCCTGCGCGACCTCGGGCCCTCGCCGTTCACCGCCAAGGGCGGCAAGAACCTGCTCGACGTCACGGCGTGGGCCAAGGACCTGCGACTGGTCGACATCGTGACCCAGCTGCCGGTCAACATCAACGACGTCGGTGTCGGCTCACTGACCACGGTGGTGCCGGAGGGTCATGAGGACGCCTCGGCCGACTCCTCGGTGATGGTCATCAGGCTCCACCCCGAGGACCTCAACCTGCCGGCGTTCAAGGCCGACGAGGTGCTCCAGGGCATCATCGCCTACTCCAAGATCTGCACCCACGCGGGTTGCCCGGTCAGCCTCTACGAGCAGCAGCGGCACCACTTCCTGTGCCCGTGCCACCAGTCGACGTTCGACGCCGCCGACCGGGGCAAGGTGCTGTTCGGTCCCGCTGCGCGTGCGCTGCCGATCCTGCCGATTTACGCTGACGCACAGGGTTACCTGCACGCAGTCGATAGTTTCCGGGAGCCCGTCGGACCGTCCTTCTGGGAGCGCGGATGAGCACGACTACGCACAAGAAGAAGGGCAAGCCCAACCCGGCGGCCGAGGCCGGCAAGGCCGGCTTCGCGTTCGTCGACGACCGGCTGGGCGCTGCCAAGTATCTCCGCAAGAACCTCAACAAGGTCTTTCCGGACCACTGGTCGTTCATGCTGGGCGAGATCGCCCTCTACTCGTTCATCATCCTGCTGCTCTCCGGCACGTTCCTGACCCTGTTCTTCAGCCCCAGCGACCACCAGGTCATCTACAACGG
>JAWWOL010000408.1:0-4349 GCA_033851695.1 Frankiales bacterium | reverse complement strand
AAGGGCACGGTCACCGTGCTCGGCCGCCCGTACGGGGAGCATCGGCGCCCCCTGCGCGAGGTCGGCGCGGTGCTCGAGAGCCGGGCGGTGCACGGCGGCCGTACGGCTGCGAACCACCTGCTGTGCCTGGCCCAGAGCAACGGCCTGCCCGCCCGCCGGGTCGACGAGGTGCTCGACCTGGTCGGGCTGCACAGCGCGCGCAGAAAGCGGGCGGGCGCCTTCTCCCTCGGCATGACCCAGCGGTTGGGGCTGGCCGCGGCGCTGCTCGGCGACCCGCAGGTGATCCTGTGCGACGAGCCGGTCAACGGCCTTGACCCTGAGGGCATCCGGTGGATCCGTGGGCTGCTCCGCGACCTCGCGGCCCAGGGCAGGACGGTGCTGGTCTCGAGCCACCTCATGTCCGAGATGGCGTTGACCGCAGACCATCTCATCGTCGTGGGTCAGGGCCGGCTGCTCGCCGACGCAAGCGTCGAGCAGATCCTCGCCGACAGCTCGCGCAGCTTTGTCATCGTCCGCACTCCGCACGCGCATCGGCTCGACCTCGTGTTGCGCGAGGCGGGCGCAACCGCCGAGCCTGAGCCCGATGGTGCTATGCGGATCTCTGGCCTGCCGCTCGCTCAGGTCGGTGAGCTCGCCGCACACAACGGGATCACCCTGCACGAGCTGTCCCCGCGGCGGGCCTCGCTCGAGGCCGCCTTCTTCGAGCTCACCCAGGACAGCGTCGACTACCAGAGCGAGGTCTCGGCATGACCGACATCCTTTTCCGCCCGGCACCGCAGCCCACCATCGGCTACGGCAACGTCGCCCGCTCGGAGCTGACCAAGCTGCGGACGCTGCGGTCCACCTACGTCTGTGCCGGCTTCATCGTCCTGGCGATGGTCGGGGTCGCCTGGATCGACGGCGTGCGGTGGCACCAGATCCTTGCTGACGGGTTCAAGGGCGACCGGCCGGACTTCGACGCCACGCTCACGGCGATCAACGGGGTCTACCTGGCCCAGCTCGTGGTGGGGGTGCTGGGGGTGCTGGCGATCACGTCGGAGTACGCGACCGGCATGATCCACGCCACCTTCTCGGCGGTCCCGCAACGCCGGGCGGTGCTGGCGGCCAAGGCCGTCGTCGTCGCCGGCACCACCCTGGCGCTGGGGGTGGTGCTCTCGTTCGGGTCCTTCCTGCTCGGCCAGGCGCTGCTCGGCAGGTACGGGGTCTCGCTGGCAGACCCCGGCGTGCTCAGGGCGGTCGTCGGCGCCGGCCTCTACCTGACCGCGGTCTCCCTGCTGGGCTTCGGTCTGGGCGCCACGATCCGGCACACGGCAGGCGGCGTCTCGGCGTTCTTCGGGGTGCTGTTCGCGCCCACCCTGCTCACCGAGCTGCTGCCGACGGACTGGCACAACGCGATCATCAACTGGCTGCCGGCCAACGCCGGCAGCCAGATCTTCACCGTCGTGCATCCGCACGGGGCGTTGCAGCCCTGGGGAGGGCTCGGGGTCTTCTGCGGCTATGGCGTGGTCGCGGTGGCGGCGGCCTGGCTCCTGGTCACCGCCCGCGACGCCTAGCGTCCGGCCGATCAGGCGTCGGCCGGCACCAGGGTCTTTGCCCCCGTCATGATGGCGACGGCATCCTCCATGGAGTGGGACTTGGGCGTGATGACGCCGACGCCTCGGCCGAGTCGCTGGATGTGGATCCGGTCGGCGACCTCGAACACGTTCGGCATGTTGTGGCTGATCAGGATGACCCCGAGACCCTGGTCGCGGAGGTCCCTGACCAGCTTGAGGACCTGACCGGTCTCGCGGACGCCGAGCGCGGCGGTCGGCTCGTCGAGGATGACGACCTTGCCACCGAAGGCACCTGCCCTGGCGACGGCCACCGCCTGGCGTTGGCCACCGGAGAGGGTCTCGACCGTCTGGTTGATGTTCTGCAAGGTGCTGATGCCCAGCCGCTTGATGTGCTCGGCGGCCTGCCGCCGCATCTCACCGGTGTCCAGCATCCGCAGCAGCGAGCCGAGTGGGCCCTTGCGCCGGATCTCGCGGGCCAGGAACAGGTTGCTCGCGATGTCCAGGGCTGGCGCGACGGCCAGGGTCTGGTAGACCGTCTCGATGCCGGCCGCGCGCGCCTCTTTCGCCCCGCGCAGCTGGACGGGACTCCCGTCGATGAGCACCTCGCCCTCGTCGGGGGTCATGGCTCCGGACAGGCACTTGATCAGCGTGGACTTGCCGGCACCGTTGTCACCGATGATGGCGAGCACCTCGTGCCGGTAGAGCGCGAGGTCCACCCCGGCCAGGCCGACCACCCGGCCGAACAGCTTGACCATCCCACGGGCCTCGAGGACGGGGACGTCGTCGGTCGTCATACCTTCACGCTCCGGATCCACTGGTCGACCGACACGGCGGCGATCACGAGAATGCCGACGGCCAGCACCTGGTAGTTGGGGTCGTAGCCGGCCAGCGCCAGCCCGTTGACGAACACCTGGACGATCAGAGCTCCGATCAGCGTGCCGAGCACCCTGCCGCGGCCACCGAACAGGCTGGTGCCGCCGATGACCACGGCGGTGATGGACTGCAGGTTGACGTTGACGCCGCTGTTCGGGTCGCCGCCGCCCACGCGGCCGACCAGGATCCACGCACCGACCGCGATGGCGATCCCCGCCGCCATGTAGGCACTGAGCAGCACCCGGTTGACCTGGATGCCGGCCAGGCGTGCGGCCTCGGCATCGTCACCGACCGCGTACACATGTCGGCCCCAGGCGGTGTATCTCAACGCGAACCCGAAGGCCGCGTACAAGACGATCATCAGGAACACGCCCACCGTGATCTGCAGGTTGCCGACGGACACGGAGTTGGCGGTCCAGAGCAGGAAGCCGCCGCTCAGCTGGACGGTCTCGCCCTTGGCGTAGATCAGCGTGATGGCGGTGAAGATGCTCAGCGTGCCGAGCGTGACGATGAACGGTGGCAGCTTGATCCTGGTGACCAGCAAGCCGTTCAGGGTCTGCGCGGCGATGGCGACCCCGGCCCCGATCAGGAGCGCGACCGGTCCTGGCACGCCCTGGTCCGCCACGATCTTGGACATCACCAGGGAGGACAGCACCAGCACGGCGCCGATGGACAGGTCGATGCCGGCGGTGAGGATGATCAGCGTCTGCCCGACGGCGATCGATCCGACGACGGCGACCTGCTGCAGCACCAGGGACAGGTTGGTCAGGGCGTAGAACCGGCTGCTGAGCAGGCTGAACGCGATGCCGGCCAGCACGAGGACGATGGCCGGGCTCAGGGCCGGCTGCCGGTGCAGCACCTGCTGCACCCGTTGGCCGACGGTGACCGGCCTGTTGAGGAATTCTTCGACGGCGGTTGTCGTCGCCGGATCCCTGCCAACCTGTGTCGTCATGGTGGCGTCCTTTCCGTCGTACGCCCGATGGGCCGAGTGTGGTCCGATTTCGTCCGGAGCGAAACCGGGACCCGAGATTGTCCTGTCACGCGGCGTTGCCGGACCAGTCGTACGCCGGCGGCCAGACCGCCGCCGGCGTACGCCGTCGTTCAGGTGCTTGCTCAGCTGCCCCAGCAGGCCGCCGCGGCGGCGGAGGGGGACTGGATGGTGAGGCCGCCCACCGGCTTGGTCGCGACCAGCGCGGTGCCGGTGTCGAAGAAGGTCTTGCCGTTGGTGACCGACGGCTTGGCGCCGCCGCGGGCCAGCTTGGCGATCGAGTCGACGCCGAGGCTGGCCATCTTGCCCGGGTACTGGGTCGCGTCGGAGGCGAACACCCCGCTGGTGACGAGCTTGAGCCCCGAGCAGCTGCCGTCAATGGCGTAGATCGCTGCCTGCGCCTGCTTTCCGGCTGCCTTGAGCGCGTTGTAAGCACCCTGGCCCGCCGGCTCGTTGATCGCGTAGACGACGTTGATGTTCGGGTTCTTGGACAGGCAGTTCTCCATCGCCGTACGCCCGCCGTCGATCGCGCCCTGGGTCGGCTGGTGGCAGGCGATGGTGTAGGTGCCGCCGGAGTACTTGCCGCTGCTGGCTTCCTTGCCGTTCTGGGTGGTGCTGCCGGGGTTGATCCCCATGCCGGTGAGGAACCCGTGGTCGCGCTGGATGTCGACGGACACGACCTGGTTGTTGAACAGGTCGAGCATCGCGAT
The DNA here is from genome assembly GCA_033851695.1 of Frankiales bacterium. GTDB lineage: Bacteria > Actinomycetota > Actinomycetes > JAWWOL01 > JAWWOL01 > JAWWOL01. The sequence continues at coordinate 225 of JAWWOL010000408.1, read as the reverse complement.
GACGGCCTTCTTGCCGGCCAGCTTCGCCGCGCCGTACTGGCCGATCAGCTTGCCGGCAGCCTCGTTGTCGGTCGCAAACGTGATGTCGGCGGTGGTGGGTGGGTTCGGCGCGGTGTCGAGCGCGATGACGAACAGGCCGGCTTTCTTCGCCTGGTTCAGCGCAGCATTGACGGCGTCACCGTTCGTCGTGATGAGAATTCCCTTGTCGCCGCGCGAGATCGCGTT
>JAWWOL010000361.1:0-8374 GCA_033851695.1 Frankiales bacterium | reverse complement strand
GGTGGTCGCCAGTGGGTCGAGGCGGATGGCCGGGATGGGTGCGGCGGGCTCAGGCACGAGCCACCTCCAGGCGGGGGCCGCGCCGTCAGAAGCCCAATGCGTCCCAGACGCAACTGACCCGACCACTTGGTTGTACTCCGGCGGGCCACCGCCGACCAGACCCAGATCCGCGTGGAGTGTCGGCTGGCAGGGCGACCTGCCGCCGGGTGCCCGCGTGGCACCGATGAATTGCGGGCGTTGTCACCATCAGCTCAGCCGGGCCACGGTGCTGTCCCGCAGGGTGCAGGCAAGGATGAACGGAAGCCCACCCTGACCTCCGGTGCGGTCAGCCGGCAGCGGCGTACGGGCTGGCAGAAGCGACCGGCACCTTGCCGGTCAGGCAGAGCACCCGGTCGAGCTTGGTGAGGTGGAGCATCCGCAGCACCGGGTCGGGGCTCCCGGCGACGACCAGCCGCCGCCCGGCTCGTCCGGCCCGGCGGTGGCCGCCGACAAGGACCCCGAGACCACTGGCGTCGATCGCCTCGACACCGCTGACGTTGAGGAACAGATCACCCACGCCGTTGTCCACCGCCGCGTGCAGTGCCAGCCGTACGTCCGCGACCGATGAGACATCGAGCCGTCCTGTGAGCACGACCAACTGGCCGGGCTCGCTGACGTCGATCACCATCTGACCTCCCCGCTGGCCGGCGTGATGCGCGACCATTCCCCCTGTATGACGCCTGGAGCGGCCCGGACGTTTGCCGAGAAACCGTAACGGTTAGGCCTCGAAACTGCTGATCCCGGGTCGTACCACGCAGCACTGCCCGTTCCGGGCATGGCGGCTAGGCTACCTCCCTATCCTGTTCGGGCCCTGTACGCCACACCGAGCCCGAACCGGCCGCTGCTTGCGAGATTCCCCGGGGACCCGCGCGCAGGAACGCCACGGACCTGCCAGACTGGTATCGTGCCGCCGCCTTCGGACTTCGACCCCCTGCTGAGTGTCATCGGGGCGCTCGTCGTTGTCGGGCTGCTGCTGCTGCTGGCCCGGTGGGCCTTCTCCCCCGCGCCGCGCGTGTCGGGTCGCCGCCTGGTGCGCGACGCCGACCCTGAGGACTTCGGCCTGCTGACCCCGGTGGCCACAGCGCCGACCCGGGAGGACGCCGAGATGCTGCGCGAGGTGCTGACCAGCAACGGGATCCGCTGCACCCTGGCGCCGGCCGGCGGCAGCCGCCGTCGCTCGATGCACGTGCTGGTCTTCATCGGCGACGCCGACCGGGCCAAGAACGTGGTCGGCACCCGCTAGTCAGCCGGTCTCGATCAACAGCTCACGGCGTACGTCGGCACCCAGCGCCACCAGCGAGTCGACGAAGCCCTGGTAGCCACGGTCGACGTGGTGGACCTCGGCGATCGTCGTGACCCCATCGGCGACCAGCCCGGCCAGGACCAGACCAGCGCCCGCCCGGATGTCCGTCGCGCGTACGGGGGCGGCGGAGAGCCGCTCGCGGCCACGGATCGCCGCGTGGTGTCCATCGGTGCGCAGGTCGGCCCCCAGCCGGACCAGCTCGTCGAGGAACATGAACCGCCCCTCGAACATGTTCTCGGTGACCAGGGCGGCGCCGTCGGAGATCGACGCCATCGCGATCGCCATCGGCTGCAGGTCGGTCGGGAAGCCCGGGTAGGGCAGCGTCACCACGTCCACCGAGGTCGGCCGGCGGCTCATCGACACCCGGAACCCGTCCGAGGTGATCTCGATCTCGGCGCCCGCCGTCGCCAGCTTGTCCAGCGGCATCCGGAGGTGGTCGGCCCGCGCGCCGCGCACGAGCACGTCACCGCGGGTCATCGCCGCACCGAACGCGTAGGTCCCTGCCACGATCCGGTCGGGCACGACGTGGTGGGTCACCGGCGAGAGGCTGTCGACGCCCTCGATGACCAGGGTGGACGAGCCGATCCCCGCGACCTTGGCGCCCATCGCCACGAGCATCTCGCACAGGTCGATGATCTCGGGCTCCCGCGCCACGTTGTCGATCATCGTGCTGCCCTTGGCCAGGACGGCGGCCATCAGGATGTTCTCGGTCGCACCCACGCTCGGGAAGTCCAGCCAGACGTCGGCCCCGGCCAAGGCGGAGGCGTGCGCGACGAGGTAGCCGTGCTCAGTCACCACGTCGGCGCCCAGGCGGGTCAGCCCGGCGATGTGCAGGTCGAGCGGCCGCGAGCCGATCGCGTCGCCGCCAGGCAGGGCGACCCGCGCCTGCCCCGTACGGGCGAGCAGTGGGCCGAGCACGCAGACCGAGCCGCGGATCCGGCGTACGTGGTCGTAGTCCGCCTCGTGACCGAGCTGCGCCGGCACGGTGATCCGGATCTCGGGCGCGTGCCCCTCGACCTCGGCGCCGAGGCCGCGCAGCACCTCGGCCATGATCGGCACATCCATGATGTCCGGCACGTTCGTCAGGGTGGTGGTCCCCTCGGCCAGCAACGCAGCCGCCATGACCTTGAGCACGCTGTTCTTGGCGCCTCTGACCGTCACCTCGCCGGTCAGCTGCGCCCCGCCGTTGACCCGGAAGCACTCCATCGGGCCACTGTACGGGTCGGGCACAGCGCGCCGCGGCAACGACGCCGCCGCCGTCTCATGCCCACGGTGCTTCCGCCCGCCGGGCAAGGCAGAATGCTTGACCATGACGAGGTCCTGGATCCGCAACCTGTTCCTGCTGCTGCTGCTCGGCATCGTGGCGCAGGCGATCATCGAGCAGCTGCGCGAGGACAAGGCCGACCGCACGTGGCAAGGCAAGGTCGCCGGCGTCCCGTACGACTTCCGGCCGCCGACCCCCGCCCGGATCAAGAAGGCGTTCTGGGCCCCCGAGGAGGCGTTCGTCACACCGCACTCGCCGGGGGTGGGCTGGTCGGTCAACCTCGGGCGGATCGTCTACGAGGTCAAGAAGCACGCTCCCGGTGGGGACTCCTCTGCCGGCGAGGTCTGACCAGGCTCCGATGGCCACGCGCCGGGCCGTCCGTACGGGGTGGGTCGTCGCTGTCCCGGTGTTCGTCCTGGTCGCCCTGCTCGGGTGGAACGCCGGCCCGTCCGGTCCGGTGGCCTCGGCCGGGCCGCCTTCGGGAGCCCTCGGCTGGCCCTTCCAGGGCGTGACCTCCGTGGCCGTCGAGCACCAGGCCGACGCCGAACGCTCGTTCTCCTCCGCCGTCCGCGACTACGTGCTGCAGGCCAGGTCGCACGGCGCACCGCTGTTTCAGGTCGGTCGGCCGCACCCGCTGTTCGCCGCCCACTACCTCGCCCGGCCGCTCGACGTGCTGGTGCTCGTAGCCCCGGTGACCGGCGGTGGCCGGGTCGTCGGGCTGGCCGGGCTGTACGGCCAGGACCGCAGCCATCACGGCACCGACGCGGTCGTGCCGTTCTCCGCGATCGACCAGGAGGTCAGCGGCAACGTCGTCAGCTATGTCCGCGGCGATGTCGACCAGGTCACCGTGGTGGTCGGCGGCCCACGCGCGGGCGGCCTGCTGGTCAACGACGACGGCTCCCGGCAGAACGTCAACGACCTGATCGACAACCAGACGTCGTTCGACCACCGCGGGATCACCTGGATGTACGCCTCGGTCCCCGCCACGCCGGAGCACCCCCAGGACAGCGTGATCACGTTGACCGACGGCAACGGCAACCTCAGCAACGTGCTCTACTACGGCCCGATCGGCGCCGGCGAGATCACCGGCTGACCGCCTACGCTGACGGCATGAGCGAGCCCCAGCCGCGCGAGCGCAGCAACGTCCACCTCACCCGGATCTACACCCGTACGGGGGACGACGGGACGACGGCGCTGGGCGACCTGAGCCGGGTGGCCAAGACCGCCCCACGGATCGCCGCGTTCGCCGACGTCGACGAGGCCAACGCCGCGATCGGGCTGGCGGTGGCGCTGGGCGGGCTGGACGGCGACGTGGTGCGGCTCCTGCTGGGGATCCAGAACGACCTGTTCGACGTCGGCGCCGACCTGTGCACCCCGGTCGTCGCCGAGCCGCGCTGGGCACCGCTGCGGGTGACGCCACCGTACGTCGAGCGGCTCGAGACGGCGTGCGACGCGTACAACGCCTCCCTGGCCAAGCTCGACTCGTTCGTCCTGCCGGGCGGCTCGGCCGGGTCCGCCCTGCTGCACGTCGCCCGTACGGTGACCCGCCGGGCCGAGCGGATGACCTGGGCGCTGCTGGAGGCCGAGCCGGAGGCGACGAACCCGCTGGCGCCGACCTACCTGAACCGGCTCTCGGACCTGCTGTTCATCCTGAGCCGGCACGCCAACCGCGAGGCCGGCGACGTGCTCTGGCGGCCTTCCGCGAACGCCTGAGGCCGGAAAGAGCACAATCGGCGGGTGCGCTTCATCTTCACTCCCCCAGCCGACGCGGCCAGTGGCATGGTCGACCTGCCGTGGCACCTCCCGCTCGAGGAGTGGGACGACCCCCGCATGGTCGAGGTCCGCCAGCGCGGCATCTCGCGGCACGTGGTCCGCTTCGTCGAGGAGTCCGGCCGGGTCTACGCCCTCAAGGAGATCAACCCCGACCTGGCCCGCCGCGAGTACCGCCTGCTGCGGATGCTCGCCGAGCGTCAGGTGCCGGCGGTCAACGTGGTCGGCGTGGTCGTCGACCGGGCCGAACAGCTCGACGCGGTGCTGGTCACGGAGTTCCTGGAGTACTCCATCTCCTACCGCACCCTGTTCTCCAACCCCCGTGGCGACGAGCCGGCGATCCGGCTGCTCGACGCGCTGGTCGAGCTGCTCGTACGGCTGCACCTGGTCGGCTTCTACTGGGGCGACTGCTCGCTGTCGAACACGCTGTTCCGGCTCGACGCCGGCTCGCTCGCCGCGTACATGGTCGACGCCGAGACCGGCGAGATGCAGGAGACCCTCTCCGAGCGGATGCGGGAGTACGACATCGCGCTGGCCAGCGAGAAGGTCGCCGGCGAGCTGTTCGACCTCGAGGCGGGCGGGCTGCTGCCGCCGGGCGTCGACCCGATGGCCGTCGCGGAGCAGATCCCACAGCACTACCACTGGCTGTGGAACGAGCTGACCCAGGTCGAGGTGCTCAAGCCGGAGGAGCAGCGCTACCGCATCCGGGCCAGGCTCGACCGGCTCAACGACCTGGGCTTCGACGTCGACGAGGTCGAGCTGATCGGCAGCGACGAGGGCAACCGGCTGCGGCTCAGGACCAAGGTCGCGGAGTCGGGCTACCACCGCCGCCGGCTCTACATGCAGACCGGGCTGGACGTCGAGGAGAATCAGGCCCGGCGGCTGCTCAACGACATCGCGTCGTTCAAGGGTTACCTGCGGCAGAAGGACGGCCGCCGGGTCCCCGACGCGGTCGTTGCCTCACGCTGGCTGACCGAGGTCTACGACCCGGTGCTCGGGGCCATCCCGGAGAAGCTGCGGGACCGGCTGCAGCCCGCCCAGGTCTTCCACGAGATCCTCGACCACCGCTGGTTCCTCTCCGAGGCGGCCGGCCGCGACGTGGGGACCACCGCCGCCGCCCGCTCGTACTTCGCGACCGTGCTGCCCCAGGTGCCCGAGCGGCTGACGACCGGGCACACGCCGAGCAACCTCGACACGGGCGAGCTGGACGCCTACATCGGCGTGGACACCGCCGAGATGGACCTGCGCGGCATCGACTGACCCGGGCCGCCGACAGCGCCCGGTGAAACCTCGTTGCGCAGCCGGCAGGCCCGCGGCCAGGCTGCACGTCATGCAGGTGCGCCGAGAGCTGCCGTCCGACGCCGCCGCGATCCACGCCGTGCACTCGGCAGCGTTCGGGCGCGGGCGCAGCGGCGAGATCGCCGAGGCGGTCCTCTGGGACCTGCTCCGAAACGCCGGCGACGTGGTGCCGCAGCTGTCCTTCGTGGCGACCGTCGACGATGTGGTCGTGGGCCATGCCGGTTGCAGCTGGGCGGACCTCGGCGGCGCCAAGGTCGTGGCCCTCGGACCGCTAGGCGTGCTGCCGGAGCACCAACGGCGCGGCATCGGCACGGCCCTCGTACACACGGTCCTTGGTGGAGCGGATGCCCGCAACGAGCCGATGGTGCTCCTGCTCGGCGACCCCGGCTACTACTCCCGGTTCGGCTTCGAGCTGGCCCTGCCGCTGGGCATCGCGCCGCCGGAGCCGGGCTGGGCGCCGGACTTCCAGGTCCGCCGGCTCGCCGCATGGGACGGCACACGGCGTGGTGCCTTCCGCTACGCGCCGGCGTTCAGCTGCGTCTGACACCGCTGGAGCGCTGGGACGGCTCAGCCTGGTCGCCGAGGCGAGCAACGCCAGCGCGCGCTCCTTCTATGCCGCGCAGGCCCAGGTTTGGGAGATCGTGGCTGCGGGATTCCCGTCGCTCGGCGAGCGAAAGGCCGCAACGACGGTGGGGGAACGCAAAGAGCGAGGCCCCCCGAAGGGAGCCTCGCTCTTGTGAGTCTGCGTCTGCTTAGAGCGGACGGACGTTCTCGGCCTGCGGGCCCTTCTGGCCCTGGGTGACCTCGAACTCGACGCGCTGGTTCTCGTCCAGGCTGCGGTAGCCCGAAGTGGCGATGGCCGAGTAGTGCACGAAGACGTCGGCGCCGCCGTCGTCCTGGCTGATGAATCCGAAGCCCTTTTCGGCGTTGAACCACTTCACGGTGCCCTGAGCCATGCTGTATCTCCCTGTATGCGGTGTCGAGGCCCACACCTCGCGGGCCCCGGTTGCCGCGGTCTTTCGTCGATGCAGGAGTTGATCTCCGGAAACGACTAACGCCCGCCGTTCAGATCCGCGGGCGTCGAGACGTACGTCGGATACTGCAACTGCAACCGCGATCACGGTAGCACGGTACGGGCCGCGCGCAAGAGGTTGTGGCAAACCCGTACGAGCCGGTCAGACGGCGTCGGGCAGCGTCGCTCCGGGTGGTGCCGACTCCAGCCAGGCGAGCAGGCCGGGCAGGGCGGGTTCGGCGAGGGCCAGCTCGACCGGCCGCCCGTGGCTGGCCGCACCGACGACGACCGCCCCCGCCATCAGGCTCAGGCCCTCCGCGTGGGCGGGCCGGCGACGCTCCCGGATCTCGAAACCCCCACGGGCTATGGAGACTTTGGGTCGTGGCGCGAAGGAGAAGACGCGGTACCACAGCAGCCGGTCGTCGCCGAGCTTGGCCACTCCGAGCGCCCAGCCGGTCGCCGTCGTGCCGGGGTAGCGCAGGCACAGGTCCAGCGTCGCGCCGGTGCGGCGGAGCAGGGACCGGCGGGCGACGATGCCGACGACCAGCAGGCAGCAGACGAACGCGATGGCGCCGAGAACGTCGACGACCTCCACCGCGAACGCCTCCTGTCGTCGCGTGCGCTACGCGGTCTGGCCGGCTGCGCGCAGCCGCGCCTCTGCCCTGCGCGCCAGCACGGCGCTCTCGCCGTCGTCGGGGTCGGCGCCCCGGTTGGCGTCGAAGTCGGCCCTGGCCCCTGCCACGTCGACCTCGCTGCCGAGCACGGCCCGCTCGGCCAGGATCCGGACGCCGCCCTCGTCGACGGAGAGGAAACCGCCGTCGATGGCGACCAGCATCGGCTCGCCGCCCGTCTGGCGGATCTCGACCGTCGAGCCGTCGACGAGCACGCCGAGGATCGGGGTGTGACCGGGCAGGATGCCGATCTCACCCTCGGTGGTGCGGGCGATGACCATGGTGGCCTCGCCCGACCACACCCGCCGGTCGACGGACACCAGGTCGACCTGCAACTCCGCCACGCCTACTCCTCAGTCGCCTCAAGCCGTCTCAAGCAATGTCGTACGGAAAGCAGCTCAGCCTTCGAGCTCGCGGGCCTTGCGCTCGACGTCCTCGATGCCGCCGCACATGAAGAACGCCTGCTCCGGCAGGTGGTCGTACTCGCCCTCGGCCAGTGCCTTGAACGCCGCCAGGGTCTCCTCGAGCGGGACGAAGGAGCCGTCCAGACCGGTGAAAGCCTTGGCCACGAAGGTGTTCTGGGACAGGAAGCGCTGGATGCGGCGCGCCCGCTGGACCAGGATCTTGTCCTCCTCGGACAGCTCGTCGATGCCGAGGATCGCGATGATGTCCTGGAGGTCCTTGTAGCGCTGCAGGATCTCCTTGGTGCGCTGGGCGATCTGGTAGTGGTCGTCGCCGACGTAGCGCGGGTCGAGGATGCGCGAGGTCGAGTCGAGCGGGTCGACGGCCGGGTAGATGCCGAGCTCGGAGATCGGCCGCGAGAGCACGGTCGTGGCATCGAGGTGAGCGAACGTGGTGTGCGGGGCCGGGTCGGTGATGTCGTCGGCGGGCACGTAGATCGCCTGCATCGACGTGATCGAGTGACCACGCGTCGAGGTGATCCGCTCCTGCAGCTCACCCATCTCGTCGGCCAGCGTCGGCTGGTAGCCGACGGCGCTGGGCATGCGGCCGAGCAG
>JAWWOL010000357.1:0-3688 GCA_033851695.1 Frankiales bacterium | reverse complement strand
CCCCGAAGGGCGCCGCTCAGGCCTCTCCCGTACGGAGATCAGCGGCGCGTCGGCGCCGGTCCGAAGCGGGCCAGGACGGCGGTCTCGAGGACACCGACCGCTGCATAGATCAGCACCGACGTGACGGTGATGACCACCACGGAGGCCCACAGGTCGTCGTAGAGGAAGGTCGCGCCGTCGCTGAGCATCTGGGCGCCGAGTCCCTTGCCGGTCGCCAGCCACTCGGCGAGCAGCGAGCCGATGAGCGCTCCTGGTACGGCGATCCGCGCCGAGGCGAAGAGGGAGGGCAGCGCGCTGGGCAGCGCCACCTTGCGCAGCGTCATCCAGGGGCTCGCGCCGTAGGCACGGCACAGGTCGGCCGCCTGGCGCGGCGCCGACCGCAGGCCGAACACCATGATGACGAGTGAGGGGAAGAAGACCACGATCCCGCTGACCACCGTCGTCCCGAGCAGGCCCCGACCGAAGACCAGGGTGATGACCGGCGTCATGGCGACCAGCGGCACCGATCGGATGATCATCGCGATCGGCAGGAAGGCCGCCTCGATGGTCTGCGACAGCACGAACAGCACAGCGACGACGAACGCCACGACCAGCCCGGCTGCGAAGCCCACGCCGGCGTCGAGCAGCGTCCGGCTGAGCCCGGTGTTGATGGCCGACCAGTGGCTGCCGGCGTCGGGATCGGTGACCAGGTAGTGGTAGACGTCGATCGGGCTCTTGGCCACCAGCGGGTTGACCGCGAAAAACTTGATGAACCCCAGCCAGACCGCGAGCAGGACGGCGATGGCGAAGACCATGGAGACCGCGGACCGGCCGGCGCGCAGCGCCAGCGCCGTCAGGAGCTCTCCGCTGCTGGTGGTCGTGTCGACGCCGCCGGCGAGCGACTGCGACGAGGCGAGGTTGCGGGTGCCGGGGACGGCCGGCGCGGTCATGACGGCGACCCTGTCGTTCCCGTACGGGCCCACGGGAGTGCGACTCGGGCGACCAGTGCGATCAGCCCGTAGCCGAGACCGGCGATGGCTCCGGCGACCAGGGCGATGCCCCACGTCCGGGCGACGTCGAGCTGTTGCTGGGCGATGGTCATGGCCAGGCCGAGGCCGGAGTCGACCCGGCCGAGGTACTCGCCGATGATGGCGCCGAGCAGCGCCGACGGGGCCGCGACCTTGAGCGCGGCTGTCGTGCTGGGCAGCGCGGCGGCGAGGCGCACGCGGCGCAGTTGCTGCCACCGCCCTCCGCCGTAGGCAGCGACCAGGTCGAGGCTGGTCGGGTCGGCCGCTCTCAGCCCGAGCAGCACCCCGATCAAGGTCGTGAAGAACACCGACATGGCGGACAGCGCCACCATGGGGGCGTCGCCGTTGAGCACCACGGTGAGGATCGGGCCGACGGCGATGACCGGCAGACAGTAGGACGCCACGGCAATCTGGGAGATCACCCGCTCGAGGACGGGGACCAGGATGACGACGACGGCGAGGACGAACGCGAGCAGGTTGCCCCAGAAGAACCCGCGCACTGCCTCCCACACGGTCGCATCGACGTTGGGTCGGTAGAGCGACCAGCCGTCGGTGCCCCACTGCCGGACCACCGCGACCGGGGTGGGCACCGCGCCGCCACGGGCGAGCACGGTGACGGCGAGCACCTCCCAGAGCACGAGGATGGCCAGGATGCCCACGGCCGAGGTGACCTGGCCCGGCACCGCCGGCAGGGCCGGCAAGGCCCGCCGACCGCCGGGCAGGGGTGGCGCGGTGGTCATGTGTCGTCGCCGCTGGTCGGGATGCCGCTGCCGCCGAACAGCAGCTCGGAGAGGTGGTCCTGGTGGGCGTGGAACTCCGGGCTGCGCATCATGTCGGGCGTACGGGGCCTCGGCAGGTCGACCGTGACGATCTCGATCACCCGGCCCGGTCGGGGGCTCATGACCGCGACCTCGTCGGAGAGGAACACCGCCTCGGAGATGCCGTGGGTGACCATCAGCGTGGTCGTCGCCCTCGCCGACCAGATGCGCAGCAGCTCGAGGTTGAGCCGCTGGCGGGTCATGTCGTCCAGCGCGCCGAACGGCTCGTCGAGCAGCAGCACCTTGGGCTCCACGACGAGAGCCCTGGCAATGGCCACGCGCTGGCGCATGCCGCCGGAGAGCTGCGCCGGCCTGGCCTTCTCGAAGCCCTCGAGCCCGACCAGCCGTACGAGGTCCTGGATGAGCGCAGGATCGGCCTTGAGGCCGGAAACCTCCAGCGGTAGCCGGATGTTGGCGGTGACCGAACGCCAGGGGAGCAGCGCAGAGTCCTGGAAGGCGATGCCCAGGTGGTGGTTGCTGCGGGCCACGTCAGGCGGCTCGCCGTGCAGCAGCGCCTCGCCCGCGGTCTGTGTCTCGAGTCCGGCCAGGATCCGCAGAACCGTCGACTTGCCACAACCCGAGGGGCCGAGCAGGGAGAGGAACGAACCGGCTTTCGTGGTGAGGTTGGTGTCCGCGAGCGCGGTCACCGTACGCCGCCCGATCTTGAAGTCCTTGCGCAGCCCGGACAGCGAGATGCCGCTGCCGGGCTGCGCAACCGCGGTGCCTGCTCCGGATGCAACCGAGGGTGATGCAGAGGACGTCGCGAGGTCTTCCAAAGCACGCCTCACAGGTCGAGATCAGAGAACTGCGGGATGTCCCTCAAATGAGAGACGGGTCTTCCTTGTACACCGCATCGATGAGGGAGGTGTCGAACAGCTGGTCCGCGGTCATGTCGAAGCCGGCGAACTTCAGCGTCGCAATGTTCTGCGCGATCAGCTCCGGCGTGATGGTGAAGAGGCCGTTCTTCTTGGTGTCGGCGTTGTTGATGAGCGCGTTCTGGTCCTTGGACTCCAGGGTCTGCTCCGCTGCCTTGAGCCCGAGCCCCTTGCCGTAGACGTCGGCGGCCAGCGTCGCACCCTCGGCGGGATCGGCGGCGCTCTCCTTCCAGCCCTTGATCTCGGCCCGGAACATCGCCTTGATCTTGTCGGCCTGGGCGGTGATGTTCTCGGTGAGCACCACATAGCACTCGCTGACCAGCGGGTAGTTGTGGTCCGCCAGCAGGAGCGTGGTCACGTCGAAGCCCTTGCCCCGCAGGTCGTTCGGCTCGTTGGTGATGAACGAGAACCACCCGTCGACACTGCCGGTGGTGAGCGGCAGCGGGTCGAACTGCACCGGCACCTTGGTGATCTTGGACGGGTCGATCTTGTTGGCCTTGAGGAAAGCGCTCCACACCGACTCGTTCGCCGCCTGGACGCCGATCTTCTTGCCGATCATGTCCTGCGGGGTCTTGATCGCGGTCTTGGTCATGGACATGATCGCGAACGGGTTCTTCTGGTACTCCGCGCCGATGATCTTGATCTTGGCGCCGGCCTTGACGGCCGCCGCCACCAGGTCGGGGGCGCTCAGGCCGACGAAGGCCTTCTTGGTGACGACGTCGGTCTCGATGGGCGGCGCGGTGGGGCCGCCGGCGATCAGGTTGACCTTGGAGAAGCCCTCGGCCTTGTAGTAGCCCTTGGTGTCCGCGATGTAGGTGCCGGCGAACTCGACGTTCTTGATCCAGGCCAGCCGGTAGTCGATCGTGCCGAAGTCCTTGACCGCCGCCGTGGTCGTGGCAGGCGCCGAGCTGGAGGCCGCAGCCGCGCTGCCCGTGGCGGCGGCGCCGGAGGTGGCTGAAGGGGCGGAGGTGGCAGCGGCGTTCGTCTT
>JAWWOL010000343.1:0-2574 GCA_033851695.1 Frankiales bacterium | reverse complement strand
GATGGAGACCCGGCTGAGCAAGCCGAGCAACCCCGGCCAGCCCGGCTCGACGGCCCCACCACCCGCGGGCGGGGGCGGGGTGTTCGCGAGGGCCATGTCCGTGGGCATGGACGTCGGCAAGCGGGTCGTGGCCGGGGAGAGCCTGGCCTTCCAGTACTTCACCGCCGTCGGCGGCAGCGGCCTGGTCACCTTCGCCGGCACCCTGCCCGGTGAGATGCGGGCGATCGAGCTGGACGGCACCCGCGGCTGGTTCGCGGAGAAGGACGCGTTCGTCGCGGCCGACTCCACGGTCAACTTCGACATCGCGTTCTCCGGCCTCAAGACCGGCCGCCGCGGCGGCGAGGGCTTCGTCCTGGAGAAGTTCACCGGCACGGGCACCGTGTTCATCGCCGGCGCCGGCAACTTCATCGACCTCAACCCGGCAAAGTACGGTGGCAAGATCCAGGTCGACACCGGCTGCATCGTGGCCTTCGAGGACACGGTGACGTACGGCGTCGAGCGGGTCGGCAGCCTGAACGCGCAGGGCGCGATGAACGCCATCTTCGGCGGCGAGGGCCTCAATCTCGCGACGCTCGCAGGCGACGGCCAGGTCATCCTGCAGTCGATGACGATCGACGCCTTGGCCAAGTCGTTGAGGAAGAACATGGGCATCGGCGACGACAAGCAAGGCCCGCTGGGCGGCCTGCTCTCGGGCAGCGTCGGCTGATTCCCCGTACGACTCCGGCACGCAACTCCAGAAGGGAACACCTCCGTGGGATTCATGGACAAGCTCAAGGTGCAGGCAGAGCAGGTGGCCAAGCAGGCGCAGCAAGGGGTGGCGCAGGGCCAGTCCAAGATCAGCGAGATGCAGGCCAAGCGGGCGGCCGATGCCCTGCTGCACGACCTCGGCGCCGCGGTCTACGCGGCCCAGCGCCAGGGCGGCCCGCACGAGCCGATCGAGACCATCATGGCGGCGCTCGACGCCCATGCTGCCGCGCACGGCGGCATCGACACCGCCAGCACGCCGCAGGCGCCCGGCGCCCCGGGGGCGCCGGCATCGGCCGACGGGTCGCCGGCCCCAGCCCCAGGCAGCACCTCCACCCCGACCGGCGACTTCAAGATGGACGACCTGTAGCCGGCTGACGGCCCGCTTCAGCCCGGGGACGGGAGCAGCGAGCTCAGGCGATGCGCGGGTGGGGCGGCGTGACAGCCGGCGGAGCGCCCCACAGCGGCGAATCCGGCCAGGTCGCCGGCGCCATAGGCGGCGATACCGCGCACGGACGGGTACATCGCGTCCTGCGGGCTCGAGACGTGGCCCAGCCCGACGACGTGGCCCAGCTCGTGCATCAGCACCTCGCCCTCGCTGGGCCCGGGGCCGAACCCGACGGCCAGCTGCCGGTTGGCGTTGAGGACCACCTCGGCGCTGACCAGCGAGGCCCCGCCCGTGCCCGACGCGCTGTCCACGGCGATCGGGACGGTCACCGCCTCGGCCTTGGCGTCGGTGAGCAGGTCGGTCTGCCCCGGCGGCGCCCAGGCGATGAGGACGGGTGCCCAGCTGCGTCCGTACGCCTCAGGCTGGTACGCGCCGCGGTTGCGCATCGCGCGTTCGGAGCTGAGCCCCTTCGAGACGAAGCGTAGGCCGCTCGCGCTGGACAGCCGCGCGATCGCCTGCTCGACATCGGCCTGGGCACCGGCAGGCGCGTTCGTGTAGTTGACGACGTAGGCGATCGGTGTGCACGGGTCCCACCGGGCCGGGAGCCCCGAGGCGTCGAGGAACTCCGCACTCCACGGTTGCTCCGAGACACCGGCGACCGGGTGCAGCCCCAGGTCGGCGGTCGTCGCCCGGTGCGGGGGGGCGAGCAGGGCAGGCACGCCGAGGACCAGCGCCGAGACTGCAGCCGCCACCCAGGCGAGCCAGTGCTTCTTGCGCGCCGGGGCTGCCGGCGGCCAGTAGCCAGGCGGGGTGGGCTGACGCGGGATCACCCACCCGTACGGGGGGAGGCTGGGCGGGGCCGGCCGGGCCGTGGGCGTCCAGGACGGCGGCGGGGGCAGCAGCGGTGGGGGCGGCAAAGAGCCGACGGTCTGCCTCTGTCCTGGGTCCACCCGGCCTCCTGCCTTCTGCAGGTGATCGGCCTCGCGGCGGCAGCACTTGACGCCCGAGACGTTTACCTTGGCACCCCGGGTCTGGCGTGCGCGGCGGCCGCTGCGCGCTTCTCCTGTGCCGACAGTGCTGCGCTGTCGTCGTTGAGTCCGCCGACGATGGTGCTGGCTGCGTCGAGACCCCGACCCCCGACGGGGACCTGGCTGTCGTGGGCGCGGCCGTCAGGCGAGACCACCGTGGGCCGGTGCCGCGGCTGGCTGTCGTTGTCGGGGACCAGGCTGGCGGTGACGACGGTCAGGGCGATGGCGAGCGCTACCAGCAGCTGCCTGCGGTGATGGGGTCGGATTTCGGCTGATCCGGTGGGACAGGTGGTCGCCAGTGGGTCGAGGCGGATGGCCGGGATGGGTGCGGCGGGCTCAGGCACGAGCCACCTCCAGGCGGGGGCCGCGCCGTCAGAAGCCCAATGCGTCCCAGACGCAACTGACCCGACCACT
>JAWWOL010000329.1:0-3624 GCA_033851695.1 Frankiales bacterium | reverse complement strand
GTTCCAGCCGGCGAAGCCGCGGTCCGTCGGCCACCGGTAGAAGCTGGCGTTCAGCTCCACCGTGTCGAACTCGCGCGTGTAGACCGGGAGCCGGTCGTGGGGCGGCGTCCCCGGCGGGTAGAGCGCGTCGGTCCAGTGGTCGTAGCTCCACCCGGACGTCCCGATCCGCACCACCATCCGAGCCCCCTACAGGATCAGCAGGATGCGGGCTCCCGCGCCAGGTCGGCGGGGGTCAGCTCGGCCTCCTGGGACACCTTGCGGCCGCGGATCGCCACCGTCGCCGCGACAGCCACCGCGCAGGTGCCCACCGCGAAACCGGCGTGCGTCGAGTGGTGGTCGACGATGCGGCCGGCCAGCGAGGCACCGACCGCGAAGCCGATGCCGAGCGAGGAACCGATCAGGCTGAAGCCTTCGGTCAGCCGGTCCGCCGGGCAGTACTTCTCGATCAGCAGCGACGACGTGATGATCGCCGGCGCGATGCTGACGCCCATGAACGCGCCGGCGAGAGCCATCAGCGGCAGGTTGGGTGCCAGCGCGACGCCGAGGGCGAAGAACGCCAGGCTGGACACGGTGAGGGTGAACCGGCGCTCGGGCGCGGTTGCCCAGTGCCTGCTCCCGTACACCAGCCCGCCGATGCAGCTGCCGCCGGAGATGATCGCGAGCAGCCAGCCGGTGTAGGCCCGACTGCCGTGCTGCGTGGCGAACGCCACCATCGTCACGTCGGTCGAACCGAACAGCGTGCCGACCATCGTGTAGGTCAGGCAGACCATGAGGATCACCGGGATGCGCAGCGGCGAGGGGCCGTGGCCGGTGGGCCGCCCGGACGAGGGCTCGGTCCGCCGCTGCAAGGCGAAGGCGACCGTCCCGAACACCGTGAACCCCAGCGCCGTCAGCAGCCCGGCGGCCGGGTCGACCGACGTGGACAGCACGGTCACCAGCACCGGCCCGAGCACGAAGACCAGCTCGTCCAGCACCGACTCCAGCGCGTACGCGGTGTCCAGCGAGCGCCCGGAGCCGAGCAGCGCCGACCATCGGGCCCGGACCTGCGAGCCGAGCGGCGGGCAGCACGCCCCGGTGGGGATCGCGGCGGCGAACAGGGTCCAGCTCGGCGCCCCGTTCTCGGCGAGCAGCAGCAGCGCCACGACACCTGCGGCGTGCACGGCGACCATCGGCAGCAGGATCCGGCTCTGGCCGAGACGGTCGGTGAGCCGGCCGAGGTAGGGCTGGGCCACCGAGCCGACGGTCACGTAGGTCGCTGAGACCGCGCCGGCCATCCCGTACCGGTGGGTCACCGCGGAGACGAGCAGCAGGATGCCGAGGTTGGTCATCGACAGCCACATGCGGCCGATCCACGCGGCGCTGGAGAATCCGAGCGCGCCGGGCCTCGAGAGCACGGCGCGGTACTGGGCGAGCACAAGCACTCCTTTTGTATGCAAGCCCAAACGGTAGCAACCCCGCGACGATCGGCCGATCGGTTTCTAGAGGTGTGGCGCGAACGCCTTCATCAGCGCCGGCTGGGACCGCGCGCCGACGACCTGGGTCACCAGCTCGCCGCCGACGAACAGCGCCAGCGTCGGCAAGCCCATGACGCCGTACGCCCGTGCCGTCTCGGGGTTGGCGTCGGCGTCGATCGACAGGACGCGCATCCGGCCGGCCTCGTCCTCGGCGATCCGCTCCAGGGTCGGCGCGACCATCTTGCACGGCGGGCACCAGTCGGCGGTGAAGTCGACGAGCACCGGGGTGGTGCTGGCGAGGACGTCGGCGGCGAAGGTGGCGTCAGTCGTGGTGGGCAGGCGGGACATGGTGGCTCCTCAGTGTTGGGTGCGGTTGACGGAGGCGACGAGGTCTGGTCCTGGCTCGACCTGTTCGCCGCACTCGCAGACCAGCCGGGCGGTGAGCCGGTGGCCGCAACCGCTGTGGCAGTAGGCAACATCCGGCACCGACCCGGCGGCGAGATGACGCTCGCCCCAGTCGGAGAGTGCCGACAGCACCGGCAGCAGGTCGGTGCCGGCGGGGGAGAGGGTGTACTCCTGGCGAGGTCGGCTGCCGGGGTTCTGGTACGGCCGCAGGTGCAGGACGCCCGCGTCGACCAGCCGCTTGAGCCGGTCCGCGAGCACCGTACGGGGTGCCCCGGTGGCCGACTGCAGCTCGTCGAAGCGCCGCACGCCCAGCGCCACCTCGCGGACGACCAGGAGGGTCCAGCGCTCACCCACGATGGTCAGCACGTCTCGCAGGTCGGTCGACACGATCCTGAGTCTAGACCGTGTACCCAGACCCGACAAACCCGCCTGCTCGGAGGCCTCGAGTTCTGCCTTTTACGACCTGCCCTCGTCTGTACGGGTCTCCGGTCGGCCGTCTTCTGCCCAGGCCAGGTGATAGGTCCCGGGCCGGTCGACGCGCTGATAGGTGTGGGCCCCGAAGTAGTCGCGCAGCCCCTGGAGGAGCGCTGCCGGTAGCCGTTCTGCCCGCAGCGAGTCGTAGTAGCCGAGCGCTGCCGCGAAGCCGGGGGTCGGGACTCCCATCGACGCGGCGGCCGACACGATCGCCCGCCAGGACTCTTGCGCCTCGCCGAGGTCGGTGGCGAACGAGTCGTCGGCGAGCAGGGTGACCAGTGCGGGGTTGCGGTCGTAGGCCTCGCGGATCCGGTCGAGGAACTCGGCCCGGATGATGCAGCCGCCCCGCCAGATGGTGGCGATCGCGCCGAGGTCGAGGGACCAGCCGTAAGCCTTCGAGCCGCCGGCCAGCTCGTGGAACCCCTGTGCGTACGCCACGAGCTTGGCCGCGTACAGCGCCTGCTCGATGTCGTCGATGAACGCCGTGGCTGTCGACCCGGTGAGGGGCCGGCGGGCCGGCCCGGTCAGCCGCTGCTCGTTGCGTACGGCCTCGCGGAGGTCGACGTGGCCGGAGACGGCCCTGGCGAACACGGCCTCGGCGATGCCGTTGACCGGGATGCCGAGGTCGAGGGCCGTCTGCACCGTCCAGCCGCCGGTGCCCTTCTGCTCGGCCCGGTCGGCCACGATGTCCACGAAGGGCCGGCCGGATGCAGCATCGACCTGGCTCAGCACGTCGGCGGTGATCTCGATCAGGTAGGACGAGAGCCGGCCCGTGTTCCAGGCCCGGAAGACCTCGGCAGCCTCGGCCGGCTTGAGGCCCACCGCGGTCCGCAGCAGGTCGTAGGCCTCGGCGATCAGCTGCATGTCCGCGTACTCGATGCCGTTGTGCACCATCTTGACGAAGTGGCCGGAGGCGTCCGGGCCGATGTGGGTGCAGCACGGAACACCGTCGACCTTGGCGGCGATGTCCTCGAGCAGCGGCCCGAGCGACTGGTAGGACTCGGCGGAGCCGCCCGGCATGATGCTCGGCCCGTTGAGGGCACCCTCCTCGCCACCGGACACACCCATGCCGACGAAGTGGATTCCCTTGTCCTTCAAGGACTTTTCTCGGCGCAGGGTGTCCTTGAAGTGCGCATTGCCGCCGTCGATGACGATGTCGCCCTCGTCCAGCAGCGGGACCAGCTCGTCGATCACCGCGTCGGTGGGCTCGCCGGCCTTGACCATGATGATCATGCGACGCGGCCGCTGCAGGGAGGCGACGAAGCCCTCGGGGTCGTCGGAGGCGACGAAG
>JAWWOL010000315.1:0-19246 GCA_033851695.1 Frankiales bacterium | reverse complement strand
CTGTCGTCGGTTCTGGGCCGCTGGGGCGCCGGTAGCGCCGCTGTCGTCGGGCATCCGGACTCCACGCAACGCAGCGCGGCTCGTCTCCCGGTCGGAGGGAGACGAGCCGCGGTACACCAGCGGTCGGGGGGAACCGCCGGCGGTCTGTCAGCTGCTGGACGAGCCGAGCGTCACGGTCGCGGTGTGGGTCGTGCCGCTGCGGGTGTAGGTGATGGTCACCTTGTCGCCGGGGGAGTGCGAGCGCACAGTCGCGATCAGGGTGTCGGCGTCCGGCACCAGGGTGTTGTCGATCTTGGTGATGACGTCGCCGGCCTGGAGCCCTGCCGTGGCCCCCGGCCCGTTGGCCGTCACGGATCCGACGACGACCGTGGTGTCACCGGTGGTGGGGTCGGTGTTGGTCTGCACCGAGAGGCCGACCTGGGCGTGCGTGGCCTTGCCGGAGGTGATCAGCTCCTGGGCGATCGTCTTGGCCTGGTTGATCGGGATCGCGAAGCCGACGCCGATGTTGCCGGACTGGGTCGAGCTGCTGGTGGAGCCGAGCGAGGCGATCGCACTGTTGATGCCGATCACGTTGCCGGAGGCGTCGACGAGTGCGCCGCCGGAGTTGCCCGGGTTGATCGCGGCGTCGGTCTGAATGGCCCCGAAGACCGTGGCGACCGAAGACGTCGTGGAGGTGTCACCGCTGCCGGAGCTGCTCCCGGAGCCGCCGCCCTGGCCGCTGCCGCCAAGCCCGCCGAGTCCACCGAGTCCACCGGCGTACGGGTTGGTCGGCTGTTGCTGCTGCGACTGGTCGGAGGTGGTGTCCACCGGGCGGTTGAGCGCGGAGACGATACCGGAGGTCACCGTGCCGGTCAGCCCGAGCGGGGAGCCGACCGCCAGGACGGCGTCGCCGACCTTGACCGTGGAGGAGTCACCGAGGCTGGCCGGGGTGAGGCCGGTCTTGGCCACCTTGATCACGGCGAGGTCCGAGGCGAGGTCGGTGCCGACGATCTTGGCCGTCGCCGTGGTGCCGTCGTTGAAGTGCACCGTGATCGTGCCGCCGCTGCTGGCCGCCGTCACCACGTGGTTGTTGGTGAGGATGTAGCCGTCAGAGGTCAGGATGATGCCCGACCCGGTGTCTCCCGAGCTGCCGGAGATCACGTCGATCGAGACGACGGTGGGCAGCACCTTGGCGGCGATGGCGGCGTACGAGAGCGGGGTGCTCGAGCCCGCGGAGATGGTCTGCGCCGTGCTGCCGAGGGTCGCCGCTGCCGCGGGTGCGGCGGCAGCGGTGCCGTTCGAGCTGAGTCCGGCCGCGACCAGGCCGCCGGCGCCGCCCGAGACCAGCACGAGGGCGGTCAGACCTGCGGTCAGCTTCATCCGGCCGCGGGAGCGCTGGGCGGGCACGGTCGGCTGCGGGGGCAGCCAGCTCGGCGGTGCCGGCGGCGGCGTGGTCGGGAACGCGCCGCCGGCGCCGGCAGTCCCGGCAGCTGCCCCGACTGTCTGCTCGTACGTCGCCGGACCCTCGTAACGTGCCGGCGGCTCGTTCGTCGCGGGAGCCTCGTACGTCGCGTTCTCCCCGGACATCGGCGTCTCGGGAAGGTCATCGGAAGCGGGGTTCAGGTCCTCGCGATTGTCGGTCATCGGTTTCTCCTCTGGGCTCGATGACTACACTTTTGCCCGGCCCACTGAAGGAAACCTGAATTCAAATGCGCGCCTTGCTATGTGCTGGCTGGGAGTCTGCTGTGGGCCGGGCTCAGCCGGCAGAAGGGCTCGCCGGCGCCGCGGGTCGTCCCGTTGCCGTGCCCTGGCCGGTCGCCCCTGCTGCGCCTGGTGCGCCCGCACGGCTCTGACTCTGCGTCACGGCTGTCGCGTTGATGGTGCCGCTGGCATCGGTCGGGCCGGTCACGACGATGGTGGAGCCGGCCTTGAGGTCCTTCGCGCTGCCGGTCGCGCTGACACTGAGCTTGGTGGTTCCGCTCGTGGTTACCTTGACCACACTGCCATTTGCCTCAGTCAAGTAGATGGTCGAGCCGTCCACGAGCTTGACCGTACCCACGACGTTGGACTGCCCCGTCCCGGTCGGGGCTGCGCCGGCCGCAGTCGGGGCAGCGCCCGTACGGGCTCCGGCGGCCGCGCCGGCGCCGGCGGAGGCCGAGGTCGTGCCGCGGTGCTTGGCCTCCAGTACGCCGCCCAGGTAGCCCAGGGCCACCAGGATCAGGCAGGTCAGAACCAGCCGACTACTCGGCCTGCGTCGCCACCATGGCGCTGGTTTCGCGCCGGCAGGGATCTGCTCGCCGGATTCGGTGAGAATTGTGTTGTGGTCGACACTCATGTCAATTCCTTCAGATTGTTTTCAGGAATGGTCAGCCGCCGGGAGGTCCGCCGAAGCCGCCCCCGCCCCCGCCTCCGCCGGGCCCCCCGCCTCCAGCGGGGCCGCCGCCGGTCACGGCGCCGCCGGTGGTGCCGGTGGTCGCCGTACCGGTGGAGAGGGCGACGGTCTCCCCGGCGGTCAGTCCGGAGGTGATGACCGTCGCAGTGTCGCCCTTGATGCCGATCTTGACGGTCGTCTTGACCTTGGTGTTGCCGTTCATCACCGTCACGGTCGACACCCCGCCGACCGTGGTGACGGCCGTGGAGGGCACGTTGAGCACTCCGTCGGCTTCCTTCGTGATGACGGCCACCGTGCCGGACTGCCCCACCTTCAGGCCCGTCGGCTGGCTCTGGAGGTTGAGGTAGACGGTGTAGGAGACCACGCCGTTGGTCGCGGTGCCGGTGGAGGAGATCGAGGCGATGGAGGCACCGATCGGGGCGTTGGGCAGGGCGTTGAGGGTCACGGCTGCCCCCTGGCCGATCTTGAGCTGAGCCACGTCCGACTCGGTGAAGCTGGCCGAGACCTGGAACCCGGTGACGCCGGTGAGGACGAGGAAGCCGGTGTCCCCGCTGGTGACGGTGGCCGTGTGACCGGCGACTGCTGCCGACGGGACCGCCGTACCTGTGCCGGTCGCGGCGGTGGTGCTGGTCGAGCCGCTGGAGACCGTGCCACCGACGGCGGTACTGATCGACAGGACGGTGCCGCTCGCCGCGGCCTTCAGCGTCGTGCCCTCAAGGGCCCGCTCGGCGGACGCAAGCTGGATCTGGGCAGCGCTGACCGCGTTGTTGGCGTTGGTGACCTGGGCTGCCGTCGGAGGCGTGGTGCTGACCGCCTGCTGCGCGACGGTGCTCTGGTAGGAGAGCTGGGCGGAGGTGACCTGCTGCTCCGCCTGGACCAGGGCCTGGTCGTCCTTCAGCTTGGTCGAGGCCTGCTGCTGCTGGGCATTGGTCAGCGCCGCGGATGCCTGGGACAGCGCCGTGGTGGCGCCGGCAACCTTGTCGGCCGTGGCCGCGGCGAGTGCTGCCTTGGCCGCGGTCACCGTCGCCTGAGCCTTGCTCACCAGGGTCGCCTGGTCGGTGGCGTCGGCGGCGTTGGTCTGCTGGGTCGTCGTGACGTTGGTCTGCGCGCTGGTGATCTGCGCGGCCGCCTGCTGGAGCTGGATCGCCGCCGCTGTCTTCTCGGCGGCGGTCTGGCCCTGCAGCAGCTCGGTACGGCTGGCGACGGCCCCGTTCAGGCTGCTCGTGGCGCTCGTCACGGCCTCCTTCGCCGTGGTCTGGTCGACCTGGGCGAGCGTCTGGCCGGCGGTCACGTGGTCGCCGACCTTGACGTCCAGCGTGCGCAGCGTCCCGCCGGTCACGAAGCCCAGCGCCATGTCGTTCGGCGAGGTCAACGTGCCGGAGGCCGAGACCGTCGTGACGACGGTGCCCTTGGTGACCGTGCCCGTACGGACCCGGGTGGCCGCGCTGGAGGCGCTCGTGCCGAGTGAGGTGTACGCGAAGGTGGCCGCCAGAGCGAAGACCACGGCCAGCGTGAGGTTGAGCACCAGCGTCTTGCGCCGGCCGGATGCGAGAAACGACATGAAGAGAGGCTGAGTGCCGGGCCTGCCATCCGCCTGCAAGCAACCTATGGACAGGCTGTCAGTCTGAGGGAGCGACGGTCGGGGCTAGTGCGTGTGCTTCTGCCGGGCGAGGAAGACCTCGAGCGCGGTGATGCCGCGAGCGGCCTCACGGGCGATGACCTCGTCGTCGACGGGGTAGGGAGTGCCTGGCTTGTGCCGGCGGATCCAGGCGCTGCGCATCCGGTGGCGAACCAGGCAGCGAACGCCGATCGCGGCGGCGATGAGGAACAGGATGACTGAGCCGATGGCCAGCACGGCTGCAGTGGTGTGCCAGAGGTGGGTCGATCCTGGGACCAGGTCCGCGGCCAGCACGTCGGCAACGAGCAGCGCGACGGAACCCGCCCAGAGCAGGGCCGTGGGGCCCGGGCGATGCCGTCTCAGCCAGCCGGGCACGGCGCCACGCTCCGCAGTCTCACGGCCAGCACTCATCCGAGCCTCCTCGCCCGACGCCACCTTACGTCCGGAGGCGTACCAGCGTCGTCGCCAGCGGAGCATTGTTCGAAACCTGTCCTGAACCGTTATCTGGCATGGCGCGAAGGACCAGCATCGAGCGGGGCAGCAGCGTGACCGCGTGGTCGGGGAGCAACGGGCGGCCGCTCCACGGGTGTTCCTCGTCCGCGGTGTCGACCACCACGTCGTACCAGCTGGCCCACGGCGCTCCTGGCAGGGTGAAGTCGCGCTTGTCGTCGCCGGCGTGCATGAGGATGAGGAACGAGTCGTCGGTCACCCGCTCGCCCCTGGGCCCGCGGCTTCGGATGCCCTCGCCGGAGAGGTACATGCCGAGGGTGCGGGCGGCGGGGGACCACCAGTCGCTGTCCGTCATCTCGACCCCGGCCGGGGTGAACCAGGCCAGGTCCTTGACGTCGCCGTCGTCACTCGGCCGGCCACGGAAGAACGCCCGCTGCCGCAGCACCGGGTGGTCGCGGCGGATCGCCAGCAGGTGGCGTACGAGCTGCAGCAGTCGTTGGCTGTCCTCGCTGAGCTCCCAGTCGAGCCAGGAGATCGCGTTGTCCTGGCAGTAGGCGTTGTTGTTGCCTGCCTGGCTGCGCCCGGTCTCGTCACCGGCGGCCAGCATCGGCACACCGGTCGAGAGCAGCAGCGTGGTCAGGAAGTTGCGGACCTGACGGCCGCGCAGGGCGAGAACCTCCGTCGAGTCGGTCGGACCCTCGACGCCGCAGTTCCAGGACCGGTTGCTGTTGTCGCCGTCCCGGTTGTCCTCGCGGTTGGCCTCGTTGTGCTTGCTGTTGTACGAGACCAGGTCGGCGAGGGTGAACCCGTCGTGCGAGGTGACGAAGTTGATGGACGCATAGGGCCGGCGGCCGTCGCCCTGGTAGAGGTCGCTCGAGCCGGAGAGCCGGTAGCCGATCTCGGCGACGCCGGTCTCGGTGCCCCGCCAGAAGTCCCGTACGGTGTCGCGGTACTTGCCGTTCCACTCGGTCCACAGCGGCGGGAACTCGCCGACCTGGTAGCCGCCCTCGCCGACGTCCCACGGCTCGGCGATCAGCTTGACCTGGCTGACGACCGGATCCTGCTGGATCACGTCGAAGAACGCCGACAGCTTGTCGACGTCGTGGAAGGACCGGGCCAGCGCCGCCGCGAGGTCGAACCGGAACCCGTCGACATGCATCTCGGTGACCCAGTAGCGCAGGGAGTCCATGATCATCTGGAGTACGTGGGGGTGCCGGACGTCGAGGGTGTTCCCACAGCCGGTGTAGTCGGTGTAGCGCCGCCTGTCGCCCTCGCGCAGCCGGTAGTAGGCGCTGTTGTCGATGCCGCGAAAGGCCAGTGTCGGCCCGAGCTCGTCGGCCTCTGCGGTGTGGTTGTAGACCACGTCCAGGATGACCTCGATGCCGGCGGCGTGCATCGCCCGGACCATCGCCTTGAACTCGCGCACCTGCTGTCCGCCGGTGCCGCTCGCGGAGTAGGCCGCGTGCGGGGCGAAGTAGCCGAGGGTGTTGTAGCCCCAGTAGTTGGTCAGCCCACGCTGCTGGACGAACGGCTCGCTGACGAAGTGGTGTACGGGCAGCAGCTCGACGGCCGTGATCCCGAGTCCCTTGAGGTAGTCGATCGACTCGGGATGGCCCAGCCCGGCGTAGGTTCCGCGGAGATTCTCCGGGATGCCCGGGTGCAGCTTGGTGAAGCCCTTGACGTGCAGCTCGTAGATGACCGAGTCCGACCAGGCTGTCTGCGGCCGATGGTCGTCGCCCCAGGGAAAGGAGTCGTGCACGATCACCGACTTGGGGACGAACGGCGCGGAGTCGCGGTGGTCCTGCACCAGGTCGTCGCGGCCCGGCGGGAAGCCGAAGACGGCGTCGCTCCCGTCGCCGCTGAGGATGAACTCGCCGTCGAACGCGCGGGCATAAGGGTCGGCAAGCAGCTTGCTGGGGTTCCAGCGCTGCCCGTTGGCCGGGTCGAACGGTCCGTCGACGCGGAATCCGTAGCGCTGCCCTGGGTGCACCTGTGGCACGTAGCCGTGCCAGACGTGGTAGGTCGACTCCTCGAGCGGCAGCCGGGTCTCCTTGCCGTCGGCGTCGAAGAGGCACACGTCCACGGCTTCGGCACCGGCGGCGTAGAGAGCGAAGTTGGTGCCCTCGCCGTCCCACGTCGCGCCGATCGGTGCGTGCCGACCGGGCCACGGGCGGCCAGGATCAGCGGCCGGACCGGGCGTCATGGGTCAGCCGACCGGCACGGCGATGACGAACGACTGCGCGCCCAGCAGCCGCCAGACCGGGGGGACCGCGAGGTAGGCGCGGACCAGCCAGGTGGTCTTGGGCAGCCGGCCCTTGGTGGAGAACGGCAGGAACCGCTTGATCATCGACTCGACCCGGAAGCCGGACATCCCCAGCGCCTCGGTGAGGCTGTGCTCGTCCAGCGGCGTGACGTGGTCGAAGAACATCCAGTAGTCCTTGGAGCAGTAACGGATGTTGGGCTGCAGGATCAGGAACCGGCCCGAGGGCTTGAGCACCCGCCTGGCCTCGGCCATCACCGCCAGGATGTCGTCCCGATAGAGGTGCTCGAAGAAGTTGCTGGCGAACACGATGTCGACGCTGTGGTCGGCCAGGTCGGACATGTCGTGCGCCGGCCCGATGACGGCGCGGACACCGGGGCCCGCCGCCGCCGCGACCGCGGGGTTGACGTCCACGGCGATCCGCTCGCGCGCGCTGATCGCGTTGACGAACTCGCAGCCGCCGGCCGCGATGTCGACGAGTACGGCGTCGCGCGGCACGTAGCGCTGGAAGAAGCGCTCGGCCAGCACCGTCCACATGGCCCGGCGGAACACCTCGTCGCCGCCGAAGCGCTCCGAGTAGAGCACCCGCATGTGCTCCCCGTCGGTGGCCGGCCGGCCGGCTGCTGCGGTCTCGGCGCGAGGGACAGTGGAGATGCGCTCATCCTCAGAAGCCACAGCTGTTTCCTCCGGCAAAGGTAGTCCGATCTGGTCGGCATGCCGGTTCCCGGCGCGAGCACATGCTACCGAGCCACCCCGATCAGCATCCGGTGACATGAGCAGGGAACCGCATGACGTTGCTCGGACCGACCGACCCGATGAGCACAAAGCCGTGCTTCAGCAGGATCCGTCGACTCTCGGCCGGCCGGGTGACGTGCGTGACGAACACGGTCGCGCCGTAGCGCCTGGCGGTGGACACCGCGGTGCACAGGTCGTTGTCGGGGATCTGTACGGACGGGTAGCCGGTGATCTCGGTCGTCTCCCACGGCTCCCGGGTCATCACCGCCCCGTGGCCACCTGCCTCGGCCTGGGTGATGAAGTCGGCGTAGACCCGGATGTCCTGCCCGAAGGCGTTGTTCTGGTCGATCGCCGTTGTCGCCGCTGACACCGCGCCGAGCTGTGGCAGGGCTATCGACGCGAGCAGCGCCGTCCAGCCGATCGTGCGGCCCCAGGGCAGCCGGCTGGCCCCGAGCAACGCCGCGATCAGCAGGATCGGCAGGTAGGCGGCCGAGCTCCGCCCCCACGCCCCGGCGAGCGAGGCCACCGGCGAGATCACCGCGTCGAACAGGAACACGCTGGCCGCGCACGCCAGCACCGTTGGCCAGCCCACCCGGTGGAGCAGGGCCACCGGCGGGACCTCGAGCTCGCCGGCCTGCGCACCGCCGGCCGGCGTACCGGGGGAGCGCCGGCGGAGGAGCCGGCGCAGGAGCACGGCCCCGTTGAGAACGGCGAGCGCAAGCAGGAACCAGGTGAGGTGGCGGCCGAGGGAGTTGGGAATGACGCGGTAGAGCTGCTTTGCGGTGTGCCAGCGGAACGTCACGGCGTTCCAGACCCCGCCCTGGAGGAGGTCGTGCAGTCCGGCGTGCCGGCCGATCTGGAACAGCTGTTCGTAGCGGGTCAGGAAGGGCAGCTGGGTGGTGGGCGGCAGCGGGCGGTGCATGGCGCGTTCGTTGGCCACGACCCAGGGGGTGAGCACGACGAGGACCCCGCCGGAGTAGCCGCCGAAGCGGCGCAGCGCCGGCAGCATGGCCGGGCGGCCGGCCCGCCAGGCGCGGAACAGCAGGCCGGCCTGGGCGGTGCCCAGCACCAGCACCACGAGCAGCCCGTCGTTGCGGCACAACCAGGCGGCCGCGGCGCACGCGCCCACCGCCGCGGACCAGCGCCACCCCCCGCTCCGCCGAGCGGTCGCCAGGGCGAGCGCCGACATGACGAACAGCAGGTAGAAGGGCACCGACTCGGTCTGGACCGAGAAGTACGACAGCCTCGGCAGCAGCGCCACCAGCATCACCGTCATGCCCGCGACCGCGTGCCGTCCGGTCAGGTTGAAGGCGAGCGCACCGGCGGCCAGCGCCGCCAGCACGGAGGCGACCACGGAGGCACTGCTGGCCATGATCAGCGAGTGGTCGCCGGTCATCATCATCGGCAAGGCGAGCAGGAACGACGGCAGCGGCTGCCAGTAGTCCCCGGCGTAGTGGTGCACCGAGGCAGGCTGCACCAGGAACTGCCAGATGAAGTCGTTGGTGAAGCCCCGGCCCTGCGCCAGGTTGCGGGCGGTCTGGAAGTAGTAGGACGGGTCGGCATGGCCGGCGGCACGGGCCTTCTGCAGCGCCGACACCCGCGCGTACGTCGTGACGCCGATGCAGACCAGCGCGGCGGCGTAGATCAGCCGTTCTGCGGCTGAGGTCGCCGCCAGGACCCGAACCCGCGGACCGGACGCACGAGGCGCCTCAGGGACCCGGACCTGCCCCCCGTAGAGAAGAATGGTGCGCCCCCCGTCCCGGCTACCCGACCTTGGCTAGATCCGGCCCTCGGAGATGGCTCTGTCGATCCACGGGATGACCTCGTCGAGCATCGCGTCCAGCGTCGTGGTCGCCTCGTAGCCGAGCACGGTACGGGCCTTGTCGACGTCCGGGACGCGGCGCTGGACGTCGTACTCGTAGGCGTCGTCGCTGATGATCGCCAGCGGCACGTCGGGGCCCTTGATCTTGCGCCAGATGACCTCGGCCAGCTCGCGTACCGAGGTGCTCTCGGCGGTGCTGACGTTGAAGTCCTGGTTGAGCGCAGCCGGGTGCTCCATCGCCACCACGATGCCCTTGGCCAGGTCGCCGCCGTAGGTGTAGTGCCGGATCTGCTCGCCGGTGCCGAGGATGTGCAGCGGGTCCTGGCCCTTGAGGATCTTCTGGACCAGGTCGGGGACGACATGGCTCATCGCCAGCTTGACGTTGCCCGACTCGACCTCGACGTCGGTGAGGGCCCGCTGCTCACCGATGCCCACGCAGTTGAACGGCCGGACGATCGTGTACGGGAGCCCGTACTGGTCCCAGGCCGCCTTGGCGAAGTACTCGACCGCCAGCTTCTGGAAGCCGTACGAAGACAGCGGCGGCGGCACCTGGCGCTCCTGGCCCTCGAACGACGGCCAGGTGGTCGCCGACTCGAACACCATCGAGCTGGACAGGTAGGTGACCTTGGCCAGCTTGCCGTCGCGGTGTGCGGCGATGGCCGCGTCGCACGAGGAGGCCATGATCCGCTCGTTGGTCGCCAGCAGGTCGTAGGCGAACGCGTGGAAGTAGGAGATGCCGCCGATCATGGCCGCGCCGGCGATGAAGTGGTCACAGTCCATCAGCAGCTTGGTCATCAGGTCGACGTCGCGGGCGTCACCCTCGACGAGGGTGTAGCGCGGGTGGTCGTCGTAGGACTTGGTGATCTTGCCGTACTTCGAGAAGTTGTCGACCCCGACGACCGTGTGCCCGCGGGACAGCAGCTCCTCGACGACGTAGCCGCCGATGAAGCCGGCGGAGCCGCTGACCAGGACCCGCAGGCTGTCCTGCCCGGAGCTGGTGGGGGTGGGGTCGGTCGTCATCGTGGCGAAATCCTCTACTCGGAGCGGTGATCGGACATGAGCGAGCGCAGGTCGTCGGGCTCGAGCCGCCGGCCGTAGGCGAAGCGGTACCACCGCAGGTATTTGGGGATCCAGGCGGCGAGCTTGAAGTTGGAGACTCCGGCCTGCCGGTCGAGCCAGATGGTCGGGATCTCGGCGACCGGCAGCCCGAGCCGTTTGGCCTTGACCGTCAGCTCGAGCCCGATCTCGAACCCGTCCCGGCTGTCGATGCCGACCGTACGGATGAAGTCGGTGGCGTAGGCCTTGAAGGAGTTGGTCGCGTCCCGGGTGCCGACCCGGGCCAGCAGGTGCAGGGAGCGGCCCGCCAGCCGGGACATCGCGCTCTTGAGCACGGGGCCACCGACCTGCTGCCCCCCCGGCATGTAGCGCGAGGCGGCAGCCACGACGACGCCACGCTCGACCAGTCGGGTGAGGTCGTCGATCTGCCGGGGGTCGTCGCAGCCGTCGGCCATCGTCACGACCGCGCAGGCAGACTTGGCCGAGTCGATGCCGAACCGGATCGCGTTGGCCGGTCCGCGGCCGTAGGTGCTGACGACCAGGCGCAGCCGGGGCTCGTCCTCCGGGTAGGCCCGCACCGCGTCAGCCGTGGTGTCCTCCGGGAAGTCGACCACGACGAGGACCTCGCACTCGAGCAGCACGGACTCGAAGATCCGGTCGAGAACGGGGTAGATGTTGGTGCCCTCGTTGTAGGCGGGGATGACGACCGAGACGCGGGGGCTCATACGCGGACCCCGCCGCCGAAGACGTTCCAGACGTCGGCCACCGGCTTGTCGGTCACCAGCCCGATGTAGTCGCGGTGCGGCGCGCCCACGATCAGCAGGTCCGACTCGGTCAGCACGTGCTCGAGGGAGACCAGCGAGTCGTCGTCGCTCACGTAGGGGTCGGTGCACAGCACGTCGGCGGCCTTGAACCGCAGGATCCGGCGCAGCTT
This sequence comes from Frankiales bacterium, assembly GCA_033851695.1. Classification (GTDB taxonomy): domain Bacteria; phylum Actinomycetota; class Actinomycetes; order JAWWOL01; family JAWWOL01; genus JAWWOL01. Next base: position 8,000 of record JAWWOL010000315.1, on the reverse strand, counting down.
GTAGCTCAGGCTGGACCGGGTGTCGTCCGAGCCGCCCTTGAAGGCCATGCCCAGGATGCCGACCGTCATCGACTTGAGGTCGTGCTGCTGCTCGAGCCGGTCGACCACGTAGAGCGGGAGGCCCTCGTTGACCAGCATCGCCGCGTGGCCAAGGGTGAAGTTGTTGTTGTTGAAGGCGGCCAGCTGCATGGTGTCCTTGAACAGGCACGGCCCTGCGGCGAACCCGGCGCCCGGCAGGTCGGCGGCCCGCGGGTAGTCCATCATCAGGCCCTGGCGGATCCGCTCGAAGTCCAGCCCGCGGTCGTTGGCCATCATGTAGAGCTGGTTGGCCGTGGCGAACTTGATGTAGCGCCAGGTGTTCGTGAACAGCTTGGCCAGCTCAGCCTCCTCGGGCGTGAGCTCGACGATCTGGCCGGTCAGCCGACGGAACAGCGCGGCGGCCCGCTGGCGGCCCGAGTCGCTGCGGCTGGAGACGATCTGCGGGAGCGTGTAGAGCTCCTCCATCGCCTTGCCCTCGGCGATCCGCTCCGGGCAGAACGCGACCGGCACGTCCACCCCGAGCCGGGCCACCATCGACTCGACCAGGGCGGTCACGCCCGGGTAGACGGTGCTGCGCAGCACCAGCAGCTGGCCGTCCCGGAAGTGCTTGCTGCACATCTCCAGGGCGTGCGGGATGGCCTGCGGGTCGGGGTTGAGGTGCTCGTCGACCGGGGTGCCGATCACCACGATGACGGTCTCGGCCTCGCCGACGACGGCGGGGTCGGTGCTCGCGACGAGCGAGCCGTCCGCGATCACCCGCTGGAGCACCGGCAGCGCGCCGGGCTCGCTGAACGGCAGCTGCGCCGCGTTGACCAGCGCCACGGCCGCGTCGCTGACGTCGTAGACGGAGACCCGCGCACCCGAGTCCGCGAGCGCGATCGCCAGCGGCAGACCGACATGACCACAGCCGCCGATGATCGTCACGTCACGGGAAAACGTACTTTCCAGCACTTGATCCCCCATCACTTCTGTGCGCCGGGCGCGGGCGCCCCACATGGTACAAGAGCCGACTTGGTCGGAATGCCGGCGTGATGCGACACCAGCGTGGCCTCGTACATCGCGCTGGTCAGGACCCATACGTGGAACGTGTACGGGCCGGCGGTCAGCGTGTGCATGCTGCTCACGTTCATCGGCGCCCCGGCCTGCGCGAGCTCGGAGACCGCCTGGTCGAACCCGGTGTCCTTGGTGCCCATGAGCAGCAAGGTGCCCGGCCGGCGCTTGCTGAGCGCGCGGACGTCCGGCGAGGTCAAGGTCGGCAGGTGGGGCCGCAGGGCGTTCGGGCTCCAGAGGAACTGCGCGGAGAGGCTGCTCGCCAGAGGATCGCGTGCGGGGTACCACATCATCAGGTCGTCCCCCTTGTGCGTGGCCGGGGGCACCGCCTCGTTCAGCTCGGCGGCGAGGCGGTACTGCGCCTGGGTCAACCGCCATGACCGGTCCGTCCGAAGGACGTCGCCGTAGTTGGGCTGCGGGAAGGGCCGCTGACAGGCGCGGAAGGCGCCGGTCAGGCGTTCGCCCGCGGTCAGGACGTAGCCGCTGCCGGTCATCGTGCCGCCGACGACCGCGGCCAGGACCGCCGCCGTCACCACGTGCCGTACGGGGTCCGGCTGCCAGCGGATGTAGGCCGCCACCGCGAGCGCCAGGACGGCGGCTGTCACCAGGGCGGGCACCAGGCCGAAGATCAGCCGGCCCCGGGTGAACGTCAGCGCGTACGGCACGGCGAGCACGAGCAGGGCTGGCACCGCCGCGGTCCTGGGCCTGCCCAGCAGTGGGCGGCTGACCCTGACGACAGCGGCCGCCAGGACCAGCACGGTCGCGGGCCACAGCATCGACGAGGCGAAGTGGTACTCCAGGCCGTAGCCCTTGTCGAAGAACTGCCACCAGGTGAAGAAGGCGACCTGGAGCACGAGGACGGCGGCCAGGGCTGACTCGGGATGGAGTGACGACTTCGGCGCGGGCGGCGCCTGCTCGGGGGCAGGCTCGTCGGCCGGAGCCTCGGGCGGTCGCCGTACGGCCAGCCGGGCAGCCAGCCAGACGACCAGGGCGAGCAGCGGGACGGCGAGGTAAGGGTCACGCAGCACCCAGTGCCAGTCGACGGTGTGCCACTTGCGCAGCTCGGCCGGCGTGCGCAGGTGCTGCGACGCGGTCAGGGTCGGCCGGATGATGTTCCACTGGCCGTACATCGCCCGGGCGAAGAGCATCAGCACGCCGGTGACCGCGAGGACGGCGCCGAGGAGCAGCCCCGCGTCGACCAGCGCCCGCAGCCAGGACCGGCGCAGCTCGCCGGCCAGGTGGACGAGCACGATCACGCCGACCAGGGGCGCACTGACCGCCTGCGAGTGCAAGGCAAGGCTGAGCATGACCCCGCCGCCGGCCACCCAGGCGAGCCTCGCCCGGCGCGACGGTGACGGCATCAGGACCAGGCACATGCCGGCGACGAGGTAGGAGACCGCTGAGGAGTCGGGGTAGTCGGTGCCCCAGGCGTAGACGATCACCGGGCTGGACAGCACTGCGGCGACCGCGACCGCGCCGGCGCCCCGGCCGTAGAGCCGGCGGAACAGCAGGTAGGCCGGCAGGATCGCGACCAGGGCCAGGACGTAGCGGAAGACCAGGAAGCCGTTCGTCGCCCCGAACAGCAGGTAGCACAGCCGCGAGGGCAGGGTGAACCCGAGCCGCACCCAGTAGTAGCCACCGGTGCCGTAGCGCTCGACCAGGTCGGCCCCGTGCTCGGTATAGGCCTGGTAGAAGTAGCGGTCGATCATCGCCACGGCGGCCATCGGCAGCTCGCGTAGTCCGAAGAACACGGCCACGGGAGCCACCAGTAGCGCGGCGAGCTCCGCTGCGGCGGTGCGCATCCGACCGGCCGGCCAAGGGTTGCGGCGTCGTGGCACGGGGGAGCCGGGCGGCACCTCGTCGAGCTCGCTCACCTGCGTACCCATCCCGCCGAGGCTACCGTCGGACCTATCGCAGCGGGGTGAGCACGGACCAGCAGTGAATGCGGATGCCGGAGGTGCCGAAACCGGGTCATGCGACGTACGTGGATGCTGCTCCCCGCGGTGCTCGCCCTGCTGCTGGCCTGGCCGCTGATGGTCACTGCCACCCGGCAGCAGTCTGCGGCCCGCTCGGCCTCGTCGCCGATCGGGCAGGCGGGCGGCTCGGCGACGCCTGCGGCCGTGACCTCATCGGCGGCAGCCACGTCCGCTGCGGTGACCTCCGCAGCAGCGCAGGTCACGCATCGGGCTTCGCCGCCCGGCACGGTCAGGGCGGCCATGACGATGAGCCCGCGGCCCACGCCGACCACCGCCACCCCGACGACGACCTCGGCCCCGCGCACGGCACCGACCACGATGGCGGCACCGACCACGACGGCGGCACCGACCACGACCTGGGCGCCGCGCACCACCATCCCGGCGACCCACGCCTCCACCCACTCGGCGGCCCCGACGACCAAGGCGCCCAAGGCGCCCACGCCGACCCACTCCAGCAAGCCGGTCGTCACGCCGACCACGCAGGCGCCGACAGGCGGGACGGTGACGATGGGCAACTTCCGGTACGCGATGCCGGACAGCGTGGCGCCCGGCGCCCGCGTGGCGATCTACAACGCCGACAGCGTCGGGCACACCCTGACGATCGTCGACGCCGGGATCGACGTCGTGGTGGACGGCGGTGGCCACGCGTATCTGACGGCTCCTGCGGCGCCCGGCAGCTACCTGGTGACCTGCGACTACCACGCTGACATGACCGCGACGCTGGTCGTCCGGTAGCCCCGCCGCGACCTTGCGCCGATGCTACTGGGAAGTAACATCGAGCCAACGCCGCCTGCAGCCGGAGGACCGGATGGATCCGCTCTCGATCGTCGTGTGCGTCAAGCAGGTGCCCGACAGCTGGGCCGAGAAGTCGTTGCGCAAGGACGACTACCGGCTCGACCGCGACGCCGCGGATGCGGTGCTCAACGAGCTCGACGAGTACGCCGTCGAGGAAGCGTTGCGGATCAAGGAGTCCCGCGCGGGCGAGACCACCGTGACCGTGCTCTCGATGGGCCCCGAGCGGACGGCCGAGACGCTGCGCAAGGCGCTGTCGATGGGCGCCGACGCCGCTGTCCACCTCGTCGATCCCGCGCTCGAGGGCACCGACGCCGTGGGCACGTCCTACGCGCTGTCCCAGGCGCTCGGCACGCTCCCGTACGACCTGGTCATCCTCGGCTCCGAGTCGACCGATGCCCGGATGTCGGTGCTACCGGCGATGCTCGCCGAGCGCCTGGGCAACGCGCAGCTCACGTTCGCCCGCAAGGTCACGCTCGACGGCACCACGGTGACCACCGAGCGGCTGACGCCCGACGGCTACGCGACCGTACGAGCGGAGCTTCCGGCGGTGATCAGCGTCGTGGAGAAGATCAACGAGCCGCGCTACCCGTCCTTCAAGGGCATCATGGCCGCGAAGAAGAAGCCGTTCACGACGCTGACCCTGGCCGACGTCGGCGCCGATCCCGCCCAGCTCGGTCTCAGCGGGGCAGGCACCCAGGTGCTCGAGGCGCAGCCGCGCGCCGCGAAGGCGGCCGGCGAGATCACCGCCGACGACGGCACCGGCGGCACCCGCCTCGCCGCCTTCCTCGCCGCCCACTCGTTCGCCTGAGCAGGGGAGCCCCGTTGAGCCACGTACTCGTCCTCGTCGACCACCGTGACGGGGTCGTCAGCAAGGGCACTCTCGAGCTGCTGACCAAGGCCCGCGAGCTGGGTGAGGCCGCCGCGGTCTTCTGCGGCCCCGGCATCGACACCGCGAGGGAGGCCTTGTCGGAGTACGGCGCCGCGACGGTCTACGTCGCTTCGGACCCGGTCGTCGAGGCCCACCCGGTCGGCCCGACGGTGGCCGTGCTCGCCGACCTCGTCGCCCAGCACGGACCGGTGGCCGTGCTCGTCGTGGCGACCGCCGAAGGCCGCGAGGTCGCCGGCCGGCTGGCCGTACGCCTCGGCTCCGGCGTGATCACCGATGCCGTCGGGCTCGCCGCCGACCTGGTCTGCGACCAGCAGGTCTTCGGCGGCTCGACGCTGGTCAGGTCCAAGGTCAGCCGGGGCACGCCGGTGATCGCCGTACGGCCCAACAGCTGGCCGGCCGAGCCGTCTCCCGGCACGCCGACGGAGGTCGCCGTCGACGTCGTGCCCGGAGCCGCCGACATGCTGGCCACCGTGGTGGACCGCGTACGCGAGAGCGGTGGGGACCGGCCCGACCTGGCCGATGCGACGATCGTCGTGTCCGGTGGCCGCGGGCTCGGCGGACCGGACGGTTTCACCCTGATCGAGGGGCTGGCCGACCGGCTCGGAGCCGCCGTGGGGGCATCGCGGGCGGCCACCGACGCCGGCTGGTACCCCCATGCCAACCAGGTCGGGCAGACCGGTCGTACGGTCTCGCCGCAGCTCTACCTCGCGATCGGCATCTCCGGCGCCATCCAGCACCGGGCCGGCATGCAGACGTCCAAGCTGGTCGTCGCGGTCAACAAGGACCGGGAGGCCCCGATCTTCGAGCTGGCGGACTTCGGCGTCGTCGGTGACCTGTTCGACGTGGTGCCGCAGCTGGTCGCCGAGCTGGACAAGCGTTCCGGCTGAGGTCCGGCCCCGGCAGCGTCTAGTCTGGAGCGTGATGGTCTACCTGGATCACGCCGCGTCCACGCCCATGCTGCCCGAGGCGCTCGACGCCATGGCGGCGCAGCTGGCAGTGGGAGGCAACGCCTCGTCGCTGCATGCCTCCGGACGGGCTGCCCGGCGTGCGGTCGAGGAGTCCCGCGAACGGCTCGCGCAGGCCCTCGGCGCGCGGCCCAGCGAGGTCGTGTTCACCAGCGGCGGCACCGAGGCAGACAATCTTGCGGTCAAGGGCATCTACTGGGCCCGCTCCGCCGCCGACCCGCGTCGCCGCCGGATCCTGGCCAGCGCCGTCGAGCACCATGCACTGCTCGACCCGATCGAGTGGCTGGTGGCCGCCCAGGGCGCGACCGTCGAGTGGCTGCCGGTCGACGGCGACGGGCGGGTGACCCCCGGCGCGCTGCGCGCCGCCATCGAGCGAGACCCGTCCGACGTCGCGCTGGTCTCGGTGATGTGGGCCAACAACGAGGTCGGCACGGTGATGCCGATCACCGAGCTGGTCGAGATCGCGCACGAGCACGGCATCCCCGTACACACCGATGCCGTGCAGGCCGTCGGCCAGATCCCGGTCGACTTCGCCGCCAGCGGCGCCGACGCGATGACCATCACCGGGCACAAGCTCGGCGGCCCGGTCGGCGTGGGGGCGCTGCTGCTCGGTCGCGGTGTCACGGTCACGCCGGTGCTACACGGCGGCGGACAGGAACGCGACGTCCGTTCCGGCACCCTCGACAGCGCCGGCATCGTCGGCTTCTCCGTCGCCGCAGAGCTTGCGGTCAAGGGCCAGCCCGAACACGCCGAGCTGCTGGCCGGGCTGCGCGACGACCTCACCCGCCGCACCCTCGCCCGCGTTCCCGACGCGCAGGTCAACGGCGATCGGCGCACCGGCGCGGAGTTCCGGCTGCCGGGCAATGCCCACCTGTCCTTTCCGGGGTGCGAGGGCGACTCGCTGCTGCTGCTGCTGGACGCCCGCGGGATCGAGTGCTCGACCGGATCAGCCTGCTCCGCGGGGGTCGCCAGGCCCTCACATGTGCTGCTGGCCATGGGTTCTGGCGTCGACCGCGCCCGCGGATCACTCCGGCTGACCCTCGGCCACACGTCCACCCAGTCCGACGTCGACGCCTTCGTCGAGGCGATCGTGCCGGTCGTCGAGCGCGCGCGGCAGGCGGGCTTGTCCCGTTCGCGGGAGGGCTGATGCGGGTCCTCGCGGCGATGTCCGGCGGCGTCGACTCGGCCGTGGCCGCTGCACGGGCAGTCGACGCCGGGCACGACGTCACCGGCGTGCACCTCGCGCTTTCGGAGGCGCCGCAGTCGCTGCGTACGGGGGCTCGCGGCTGCTGCAGCGTCGAGGACTCCCGCGACGCCCGCCGGGCCGCTGATGTCATCGGGATCCCTTACTACGTATGGGACATGGCGGCGCAGTTCCGCGAGCAGGTGATGGACGACTTCGTCGCCGAATACTCCGCCGGCCGTACGCCCAACCCCTGCCTGCGCTGCAACGAGAAGATCAAGTTCGCCGCGGTTCTCGACCGGGCGCTGGCTCTCGGCTTCGACGCCGTCTGCACCGGTCACTACGCGCGACTCGTCGACGGTGCACTGCACCGGGCCGTGGACGAGGGCAAGGACCAGTCGTACGTGCTGGGCGTCCTCACCGCCGACCAGCTGCGGAACGCGATGTTCCCGCTGGGCGACACCCGCAAGGAGGCCGTACGGGCGGAGGCGCAGCAGCGTGGGCTGGCGGTGGCGGACAAGCCGGACAGCCACGACGTCTGCTTCATCGCCGACGGGGACACGGCCGGCTTCCTGCGCAAGGCGATCGGCTCGCGGCCGGGGGACATCGTCGACCAGGCCACAGGTGAGGTGCTCGGCACCCACGACGGGGCGTTCGCCTTCACCGTCGGACAGCGCAAGGGTCTCAAGATCGGCCGGCCCGCCCCCGACGGCAGGCCGCGCTACGTCCTCGACATCACGCCGGTGACCGGCCAGGTCTCGGTCGGTCCGGCCGAGGCACTCGACGTCGACCAGCTCGTCGGGCTCAGCCCGCGCTGGTGCGGACCCGCCGGTCTCGACGGCGCCTATGTCGTGCAGGTCCGCGCCCATGGCGGGGTCGCCCCGGCGGACGTTCGCATCGAGCCAGATCGCTTGCTGGTACGGCTTTCCGAGCCGTTGCGCGGCGTGGCCCGCGGCCAGGCTGTGGTGCTCTACGACGGCGACCGTGTCGTCGGCTCGGCCACCATCGACGAGGCCGTCCGCACGCCCTCCGCCGTCCGGTGAGCGAGCGCGGCTACCTGCTCGACAACCAGCAGGCTGAGGCCAGCGTCCGGTTCGCTGCAC
>JAWWOL010000314.1:0-5774 GCA_033851695.1 Frankiales bacterium | reverse complement strand
GCCGCTCGCGGGTGAAGCTGACCTGGCTGTCCACGCCATCCGTACGGAGCCGGTTGCGGACCTTGCGCAGGGTGCGCCGGACGCTGGGGGAGAGGTACTCCGTGGCCTCGGGCGCCCCCGTCCGTCGTACGACCGGGATCTCGCTGGAGCCGTCCAGTGCCCAGTCCTGCAGGGCCATGCTCATCCGCTCGACCACCGGGTCGACCTGGTCCACCGGTCCGAGCGCGAGTCGAAACGGCGCCCTCCGGTCCTGCAACCGAGCCAGCAGCGCCTCGGACAGCCCGGCCGCGGCATCCTCGTCGACGGCCAGCATGGTCGTGCGGTAGCCGCCCTCGGCGCCGGCCAGTCGCAGCGCCGGGCCGGCAGGCGTCCAGGTCTCGAGGACGACCGCGGCCGCGCCGGCCTCGCCGGCCTCGTCCCTGAGCACGATCGCCCAGACATCGTCGGCCGCGCCACCCGTCAGGGCGGACTCGGCGGAGGCCAGGACCCACGGCAGGCAGGCGGTGACCGGGGCGTTGCAGCGTACGGCGAGGGTCTGCAGGGAGGTGGTGGCGAGCTTGATCTCCGCCAGACCGTGGAGCACCTCGGCGTGCAGCCGTAGCCGGCCGCGGGTGGCCAGCGAGTTGGGACGGATCACGGGGCGACCCGTCCCCCGAGGAGGCCGCGCTCGGTGGTGTGGCTCATGTCCGTGCGGTCGGCGGCGGCGTGACCGGAGTCGAACGCGTGGTCGTCCAGCCAGCGCTCGAGGGCGGCGGCCGGCAGCGCCTTGGTGTAGAAGAAGCCCTGCGCGACGTCACAGCCGGAACGGGCCAGCTCGGTCGCTGTCGCCTGGTTCTCCACGCCTTCGGCCACCAGACGCAGGCCGAGGGAGTGGGCCAGCAGGATGGTGGACCGGACGATCGCCGCGGCGCGGGGGTCGTCGGCCATGCTCGTGATGAAGGACTTGTCCAGCTTGAGCTCGTCGATCGGCAGCTCGCGCAGGTAGGCCAGCGACGAGTAGCCGGTGCCGAAGTCGTCGACGACCACTCGGATGCCCTGGGCGCGCAGCTGGGACAGGATCTCCCGGGCGCGCTCGCGGTCGGCCATCAGGAAGTCCTCGGTGATCTCCAGCTCGAGGACCCGTGAGGACAGGCCACGCTCCGCGAGCAGCAGCTCCACCCGGGCCGGCAGGTCGACGTCGACCAGCGAGGAGGCCGACAGGTTCACGGCGACGCTGAGTGAGCGGCCCGCGTCCTGCCAGCGGACGACCTGGTCCAGGGACTGCTCGAGCACGGCGGTGGTCAGGTCGCGCATCAGCCCGGCGTCCTCGACGAGCGGCAGGAACTGATCCGGCGCGAGCAGTCCTCTGGTCGAGTGCTGCCAGCGGACCAGTGCCTCGACGCCGGTCACCAGCAGGGTCTGCGAGTCGACCTTGGGCTGGTAGTGCACGGTCAGGGAGCGGGTGTCGATGACCCGGCGGAGCTCCTCGAGCGTGCGGAGTCGATCCTGGCCGCCGAGCACGTCGTTCTTGACGGTGTAGACCGACTGGCCGACCCGGTGCGACTTCGCGTAGTACATCGCGACGTCCGCCTGCCGGAGCAGGCTGGCCAGCTCGTCGGCGCTGCCGTCGGTCATGGCGATGCCGAGGCTGGCCTCGACCCGTACGGTGACGCCGTCCACGATGAACGGCGGCGAGATGGCGCCGCGAACCCGGTGGGCCAGCTCAACCGCCGCGGTCTCGTCGAGGTCGTTGAGCAGGAGGGCGAACTCGTCGCCGCCGAGACGGACCAGCAGGTCCTCGGTCGAGCGGACACAGTCGGTCAACCGGAGCGCGACCTGGCGCAGCATCGCGTCCCCGGCCTGGTGACCCAGGCTGTCGTTGACCTCCTTGAACCGGTCGAGGTCCAGCAGCAGCAGGGCCGACGTCCGGCCGACCGGCAGGGTGCGCAGCCGCGTCGGGCCGGACTCGTACAGCGCTCTGCGGTTGCCCAGGCCGGTGAGCTCGTCGGTCAGCGCGAGCTTGTGGCTGTGCGCCAGCGACGAGGCCTCGCGGAAGGTCACGATCAGCCGGCCCAGCGCAAGGACGACGGTCGCCGCTGCCAGCACGATGGCCGCCGGGTGCAGCTCGTTCGTGTCTCCCCAGACGAGCAAGGACACCGCGCTCAGGGCGGACAGGACCGGGATGCTGAGGATCGCCCAGGACGGCAGGTGCAGGCCGGCCGGCTTGTCCCTCCAGCCGGGTGCCGCAGCCATGAACAGGGTGGCCAGGATCCACACGCCGTCGTTGATGCCGCCGGAGACGTACTTGTCACCGGCGAACAGGTAGAGCAGGTCGGCCGCCGCAAACGCCACGATGCCGGCGGCGAGCAACCACAGGCCGACCGGCGGCCGCCAGTGGAACAGCGACAGGGTGGCGACGACGACGAACAGCAGCAGCAGGTCGAGCAGCGGGTAGGCGGTCTTGGTGACGACGGCGGCGAGCGACCCTGAGTTGTCCTTGAGGATCGTCCCGACGACCGCGGCCGCGGCGACGGCCGAGACAGCCGTGCCGCCGACCAGGCCGTCCAGCCAGAGGCTGAGCGGCAGCCGGTCGGTGCGCTCGCGCAGGAGCAGCAGCAGGGCGGCGAAGGCGCACGGGTAGAAGGCCAGCCACAGGTAGTCGGCGATCGACGGGAACGGCTGTGCGTCGACCGGCATCGTCCGGATGAAGAGCGTCCAGTAGATGTTGCCGAGGCCGTACAGCGCCAGACCTGCGGTGAGGGCCAGCCAGGAGAGCCGGTAGGACGTGGACGTGCGGAACCGCACGTAGCACAGCAGTGGCGCCGTCATGTAGGCGACGTTGTTGAGCCAGCCGTCCATCTTCAGGCTGTAGCCCGCGTGGGCGCGGACGCCGGGGATGGTCGTGACGAAGAACGCCAGCGGCACCAGCACCAGGATGACCTGGAGCCAGGCGCGAGCGTCACGTGGCACGAACCGCGCCATCTTGCCTGTCTGTTCGGAGCCCATCAGCCATCCCTCGATCGGGTCCAGATCTGCCGTATCGGCGTGGCTCCCCGGCGCACCGAGGGCCGTGGAGCCGAACTTGGCTGACCCGAAAGGGCTAGTCCTTCTTCGGAGCCTCATCCCGTGCCGCCTGCTGCGATGAGGACCGCGCCGATCACGGCCGCTGTCGCGCCGCCCGCCTGGATGCCGGTGAGCCGCTCCGCGTGCAGCTGCCGGGCCAGCAGGACGGTCACCGCCGGGTAGAGCGAGGCCAGTACGGCGACCAGGCTCAGGGCGCCGCCGGTGGTCGAGGAGGCGTACGCGGCGTTGGCGGCCAGGTCGAACAGCCCGATGACCGCCAGCGAGGGCAGGTCGGCCCGCGAGACCTGCGGGCGGCGACGCAACGCGACAGCTGCGACGGCCAGGCAGCCGACGGACGTGAGCCGCAGGGTCAGCAGCGACATGACGACGGAGGTACGGCTGGCCTGGGCGATGAAGACCACGCCGGCGCCGAAACCAGCAGCCGCAAGGACGGCGAGCACGATCGGGCGTACCGAGGTCTGGCGACGTTCCCGCAGGTCAGGGCCGCTGGCCGCGACCACGCCGACCACTGCGAGGGCGATCCCGGCGACCTGCAGCCCCCCGACCTGGTTGCCTTGGGCGACGCCCACGACCAGGGGCACGATGACGCCGCTGGCGGCGATGGGGGCGACGACGCCCATGGTGCCCTCGGCCAGCGCCTTGTAGAAGGCGCCCACGGACAGCACCCCGACGACGCCGGCGGCGACAGCCCACGGCAGGTAGGCGGTCGAGTCACCGAAGGACCCGGTGGCGAACGCGGCGAACCCGAGGATGAGGACGGCCAGCGCCTGGGACACGAAGATGACGTCGAAGGCGGCCAGGCGTCGGGACACGGCGCCGCCCATGAAGTCGGAGGCACCCCAGAACGCGCTGGCGGCCAGCGCCAACACGGCGGTCATGCTGGTGGGATCGACCGTCGCCCGTGGGAGCGCGATCCGCCGTTCGGCGCAACCGTGCGAGGCCGATGATCACCGGCCGTGCCCTTTCCTCGGGTCGCTCGTTGGGCTGAGCGTGACCGAAGGCGCACGCACGGGGACCGGTGACTCAGGGTCGTCCACCATCGGCGAGTGGGTGGTGACCCTCGACATCGAGAGCCCGGCCGACTCATCGATCGACGGCGAGCTCACCGTACGAGGCCTCGCCGCGGCCGTAGCCGGGAACCGCACCTACATCGCCGCCCGCGGCTCGGGCTACTCCTTCACGGTCATCCTGGGCACCGCAGGCGCCGAGACCGCGCTGTCCAAGGCGCTCGGCATGCTCGAGGTCGCCCAGCGCCGGGCGGGGCTTGACCTGGCTCCGGTGGTCTGCGCCGAGGTGACCTTGGTCGGCACCCGGCCGGTCCCCGCCGCGAGCGGGGCGCAGGGGGGCTGCGAGAATCCGGCCTCATGACCGATCGCGAAGCACTGCTGCAGCTCATCAAGGACCGCGCCGTCGTTCACGGCAAGGTCATCCTCTCCAGCGGGCGCGAGGCGGACTACTACGTCGACCTGCGCCGGGTCACCCTCGACGCCGAGGCCGCCCCGCTGATCGGTCGGGTGATGCTCGAGCTGACCGCCGACCTCGACCTCGATGCCGTCGGCGGCCTGACCCTGGGTGCTGACCCGGTGGCGACCGCGATGCTGCACCAGGCCGCGGCGCAGGGGCGGCGCCTCGACGCCTTCGTGGTCCGCAAGGAGGGCAAGGCGCACGGTCTGCAGCGCCGGATCGAGGGCCCGGACGTCGCGGGCAAACGGGTGCTGGCCGTCGAGGACACCTCGACCACCGGCGGGTCGGTGCTGACAGCCGTCGAGGCGCTGCGCGAGGCCGGAGCCGAGGTGGTCGGTGTCGCCGTGATCGTCGAGCGGGGAGCCGCGGGGGCGGTCGCTGCTGCCGGACTGCCCTATCTCGCCGCCTACTCGCTGTCCGACCTCGGGCTCGGCTGAGCGCGCCGCACGTCCTCCTGCCCAGGTGGCGGACCCTGCCCCACTAGGCTGGCCTGCGTACGGCCGACCTTGGAGAAGATGTGCGCGACAGCGGCAGTGGGCGGGTGATCGCGGTGATCCTGGCCTTCGTGCTCGTGGTCGGTGGCGCCGTCGTCGGGCTGAAGCTCTACCACCACTTCCGGCCGCACCTGGTCGGCGGCGCTGCCTCGCCCGGGCTGACGCTGAAGGCCGACCACGACTACAACATCGCGGTCCGCTACACGGTGGTCGGCTCCCCGGGAGTCCGCATCGACAAGATCCACGTCCCGACCGTCAAGGGGCTGGACCTCACCGTGACCGCGGTGACCTGCGCGGCCGGCGTCGCCCAACGGCCGCTGACCGAGGGTCCCAACCTGGCCAACTCGGTCTTCGCGCCGAAGCTGTCCCCCAAGGCCTACTACGCGCAGATCGTCCGCAAGGTCTACGGCTACAAGATCGGTACGCCGACGAACCCGGCGATGTGTGCCGTGCTCAGCGTGCACTCGGCGACGCCCGGGACCTATCACCTGGGGGCGTTCACCTTGGACTGGCGGGCCGGTCTGTTCGTCGGCTCGGTGCACGACCAGACCGACGCCACCCTCACCTTCGCCTGATGGGCACGACCGTCCCCGAGCCACAGGTCCTTGGTGCCGCCCACCGCTTCGGTTCCCGCAGGACCGGACAGCTGAGTGTGTGCGGCAGCAGGCCGAGGTCGGGGGAGGGCCGGGCGGGTCTGCCGTTCCCGCCGGGAGCGGGCCACCCAGAGCCGCGGGAACCACCACAGGGTCGGGT
>JAWWOL010000287.1:0-4002 GCA_033851695.1 Frankiales bacterium | reverse complement strand
GCTACTCGATCTTCATGAAGGGCAAGGACCCGCGCGACGCGCACTTCATCACCAGTCGCATCTGCGGGATCTGCGGCGACAACCACGCGACCTGCTCGTGCTACGCGCAGAACATGGCGTACGGGGTGAAGCCGCCGCACCTCGGTGAGTGGATCGTCAACCTCGGCGAGGCCGCCGAGTACATGTTCGACCACAACATCTTCCAGGAGAACTTGGTCGGGGTCGACTACTGCGAGAAGATGGTCAGCGAGACCAATCCGGGCGTCCTCGAGATGGCGAACCGCACCGAGGCACCGCACGCCGAGGCCCACGGCTACAAGACCGTCGCGGACATCATGCGGGCACTCAACCCGTTCACCGGCGAGTTCTACCGGGAGGCGCTGCAGGTCAGCCGCTCGACGCGGGAGATGTTCTGCCTCATGGAGGGCCGGCACGTCCATCCGTCGACGCTCTATCCGGGCGGTGTCGGCACAGTGGCGACCATCCAGCTCATGACCGACTACATCACCCGACTGATGCGCTACGTCGAATTCGTGAAGAAGGTCGTGCCCATGCACGACGACCTCTTCGACTTCTTCTACGACGCGCTTCCTGGCTACGAGCAGGTCGGTCTGCGCCGGACGTTGCTCGGGTGCTGGGGCGCATTCCAGGACCCGGAGCACTGCAATTTCTCCTACCGGGACATGGAGGCGTGGGGACGCAAGATGTTCGTGACGCCGGGCGTGGTCGTCGACGGCAAGCTGGTCACCACCAGCCTGGTCGACATCAACCTCGGCATCCGGATCATGCTCGGCAGCTCGTACTACGAGGACTGGGTCGACCAGGAGATGTTCGTGACGCGCGACCCACTGGGCAACCCGGTGGACAGGCGTCACCCGTGGAACCAGCACACCAACCCGCAGCCGCAGCGGCGCGACCTCGACGACAAGTACAGCTGGGTGATGTCGCCTCGGTGGTTCGACGGACAGAACAACCTGGCGCTCGACACCGGTGGCGGCCCGCTGGCGCGACTCTGGTCAACGGCGCTGGCCAACCTCGTCGACATCGGCTATGTGAAGGCGACCGGGACCAGTGTGCAGATCAACCTGCCGAAGACCGCGCTCAAGGGACCGGTCAGTCTCGAGTGGAAGATCCCGCAGTGGAGCAACACCCTCGAGCGCAACCGGGCCCGCAGCTATTTCCAGGCCTACGCTGCGGCCTGCGCCCTGCACTTCGCCGAGAAGGCGCTCGCGGAGATCCGGGCCGGTCACACCAAGACCTGGGAGACCTTCGAGGTGCCGGACGAGGCGGTCAGCTGCGGGTTCACCGAGGCGGTCCGCGGGGTGCTCTCCCACCACATGGTGATCAAGGACGGCAAGATCGCCAACTACCACCCGTACCCGCCGACGCCTTGGAACGCCAGCCCCCGGGACTCCTCGGGCACGCCGGGCCCGTACGAGGATGCCGTGCAGGACCAGCCGCTGTTCGAGGAGAACTCCGCCGAGAATTTCAAGGGCATCGACATCATGCGGACCGTCCGCAGCTTCGACCCGTGCCTGCCCTGCGGCGTGCACATGTACCTCGGCGGCGGCAGGACGCTCAAGCGGGTGCACTCGCCGACCGCCGCCGTCACGGAGGAGGGATGACCGCACCCGCGGTCGATCCCGCGGCCGTCGGAGAACGGATCGAGGTGTTGCTGGAGGCGAGTGCCGCAGCCGGCCCGATAGCCCGCGAACGGGCCGAGGAGCTGGTCCGCCTGCTGGTCGAGCTCTACGGAGCCGGGCTCGAGCGGGTCATGGAGATCGCCTACGACGCCGGCAAGCTGGACGACGACCTGCTGGCCCGCCTGGCCGGCGACGAGCTGGTGTCGAGCCTCCTGCTGGTGCACGGCCTGCACCCGTACGGGGTCGCGGAGCGGGTGGAGCGGGCACTCGACGACGTCCGCCCCTACCTCGGCTCGCACGGCGGCGACGTCCGCCTGCTGGAGGTCACCGACGACGGGGTGGTCCGCCTGCAGCTGCTCGGCAGCTGCGACGGGTGCGCCTCCTCGGCGGCCACGCTGGACCTCGCGGTCGACGGCGCCATCAGGGCCGCCGCGCCGGAGGTGGTGGCCATCGAGGTCGAGTCGGCGCCGGCGCAGCGCAGTGTCATCCCGGTCGAGCAGCTGACCGCCAGACTGCGGACGGCCGAGGTCGGGGCGGTCGTGTGGTCGGTGGCCGCCCGGGTCGACGAGCTCGCGGTGGGTGGCTTGGCCCGGACGACGGTGAGCGGCGTCGACGTGCTGCTCTGCCGCCTGCTCGCCGGTGTCTACGCCTACCGCGATGCGTGCGCCCGGTGCGGTGCGGCCTTCGACGGCGCCCTCCTGCAGCGGGCGCCGTCCTCGCCGGGCAGTGCGGTGCTCACCTGTCGCGGCTGCGGCGCCCATTTCGACGTCCGGCAGGCAGGGACCGATGTCGAGGACCCCGCCCGCCACCTCGAGCCGATCCCCCTGCTGGAGCGCGATGGCCTGCTCGAGATCGCCGTACGGACGCCGGTTCTGGCATGACCGCGGCGGCCGGCGGCCCGCTCGGCGTGCTGGCGCGGATCCGGTCCGACCGGCCGCCGCCTTCGCCGTACGAGCGCTGCGAGATGTGCGGCGCGCCGGTCGCCGAGGAGCACTCGCACGTGGTCAACGTCGGCAGCCGCTCGATCCTGTGCTCCTGCCGGCCGTGCTACCTGCTCTTCACCCGGGACGACGCGACGCTTGCCTACCGGGCGGTGCCCGACCGGCACCTGTCCTTCGGCGACCTGCCGGCGCCGGTGTGGGACGAGCTGGAGCTGCCGGTGGGCACGGCCTTCCTGTTCGTCAACTCGGCACTCGACCGGGTGGTGGCGTTCTACCCCGGACCGGCAGGGGCGACCGAGTCCGAGCTGCCGTTGCAGGCATGGGAACGCGTCGTGACGGCAGCACCCGAGCTGGCCACGATCCGGGCGGACGTCGAGGCGCTGCTCGTCCACACCAGCGGCCAGCGGGTGGAGGCCTTCCTGGTCCCGATCGACGTCTGCTACGAGCTGGTCGGCCACCTTCGCCTGCTGTGGCGCGGGTTTGACGGCGGCCAGGAGGTCCGCCTGCGGCTGGACGCCTTCTTCGACACCGTACGGGCCAAGGCGCGTCCGGCGGTGGCCCCATGACCGACCTCGCCTTCGAGGTGCTCGACGTGGTCCCGCAGGACCACGCCGCCTCTCCGCACCTGCTGTTCCGGCTACGGGTCACCGAGAGCAGCGGCGCGCGCGTGCATGCGATCGCGCTGCGCTGCCAGCTGCGGATCGAGCCGCAGCGCCGGCCGTACGACCCGCGCGAGCAGGAGGGGCTAGCCGACCTGTTCGGCAGCTCCGACCGCTACGCCACGACCCTCAAGCCGTTCCTGTGGACACACGCCACGGCGACCGTGCAGGGGTTCGAGGGCGTACGTGACTTCGACCTGCCCGTGGCCTGCACCTACGACTTCGAGGTCAGCGCGACGAAGTACCTCGAGGCGTTGCGCGACGGCAGCGTCCCGCTGGTCCTGCTCTTCAGTGGCACGGTCTTCACCCGCGGCGAGACGGGCTTCGCGGTGGAGCAGCTGTCGTGGTCCCTCGAGGCACCCTGCCGGCTGCCGGTGAGCACGTGGCGGGCACTGATGGACCTGTGGTTCCCGGGGACCGGCTGGATCCGGCTGGACCGCGAGGTCATCTCCGGGCTGGCGCGTTACCGGGCGGCCCAGGGGTTCACGTCGTGGGAGCAGACGCTGCAGCAGCTGCTCCCGGCCGAGGTGGCCGCCCCATGACCCTCACCGCGGCCCGCCAGGTCGCCGACGCCGTGCTGTACGAGGGCTACCTGCTCTACCCCTACCGCGCGTCGTCGGCGAAGAACAAGGTGCGCTGGCAGTTCGGCGTACTCGGGCCCGAGGGTGCCAGCGCCGCGGGGGTCGGCGAGGAGCCCGCGCTGTCGGCCGAGATGCTGGTCGGGTCGGAGCCGGGCGGCACCGTCGACGTGCTGCTGCG
>JAWWOL010000284.1:0-3018 GCA_033851695.1 Frankiales bacterium | reverse complement strand
CGTGCTCCCCGACACGCTGGACTTCGCTTCCGCCGTCACCCTGCCGGTCGCCGCGGAGACCTCGCAGCGCGTGCTCAGGCTGCTCGACCTCAAGCCGGGCGAGACGTTGCTGGTGCACGGGGCGAGCGGGGCGGTCGGCCAGGTGGCCACGCAGCTCGCGATCGCGCGGGGCGTGCACGTTGTCGGGACGGCCAGTCCGGACAACCAGGAGCTGCTGCGTTCCCTCGGCGCCACCCCGACGACGTACGGCGATGGCTTGGTGGAGCGGGTCAGGTCGCTGGCGCCGAACGGCGTGGACGCGGTGTTCGACGCCGCCGGCAAGGGCGCGCTGCCCGACTCGATCGAGCTCCGCGGCGGCACCCACCGGATCGTCACCATCGCCGACCCGGCCGCCGGGGAGCTCGGCATCGCCTTCAGCTCCTCGAGCGACCGGTCGGCGGTCGACCTCGACGTCCTGGCCCGGATGCTCGCCTCCGGTGAGCTGCGGACCACGATCGGTGCCGTCCTGCCGTTCGAGGAGGCAGCCAAGGCGCACGCGCTCGTGGACAGCGGCCACGCGGGCGGCAAGGTCGTGCTCACGCCGTAGCCGCCGGGGCATGACACCCGGGAACCGTACGAGGTGATCCGTCGGGTGTTGGTTCCGTTACTGGCGGGCGGCGAACCAGGCCTTGAGGGCGGCGAAGCCCTCGTCGAGGCTGACCTGCGGCGCCCAGCCGAGCGCCTCGCGGGTGCGCCGCTGGTCGAACCAGTGCGCGGTCGCCAGCTGCTCGGCGAGGAACCGGGTCATCGGCGGGGTGTCCCGCCGGCGCAGCAGCCGCCAGCCTGCCTCGAGGACGGATCCGGCGGCGGCGGCGACCGGCAACGGGACGTGCCCGCGGGGCCCGGGAACCCCTGCTGCCAGGCATAACCGGGCCAGGATCTCGGCCACTGGCCGGGGCTCACCGTTGGACACGACCAGGGCTTCACCGTGTACGGGGGCGTCGGCAGCTGCCAGCAGCGCGGACACCGCGTTGTCGACGTAGGTCGTGTCGATCAGCGCGGCCCCCGTGCCGATCAGCGGCAGCCGGCCGGTCCGCGCCCGCTCGACGATGCGGCCGACCAGCTGCGCGTCGCCTGGCCCCCACACCAGATGCGGCCGGATTGCCACCACAGCAAGGGTTCTAGAGTCGGCACCTAACGCGAGCCGCTCGGCCCATGCCTTGGACCTGGCGTAGTGGCCCTGCGCCCCGGCAAGGTCCGCCGGCTCTGCGCCGACGCCCACCAGCGAGTCACCGGCGTGCGCGACCGACGGCGAGGAGACGTGCACCAACCGGGCCACCGACGCTGCCTCGCAGGCCGCGACCACGGTGCGGGTGCCGACGACGTTGGCCAGCTCGTACTCTGCCCAAGGGCCCACGACGTCGACCTTGGCGGCGAGGTGCAGCACCACGTCCTGCCCGGCGACCGCCCCGTCGACCACGGGGGCGTCCGCCACGTCGCCGAGCACCTCACGGCAGTCGAGCCCGGACGGTCGGCGCTGCAGCACCGTCACCTCGTCGCCGCGGTCGAGCAGCGCCAGAGCGGTCGCCCGGCCGAGCATCCCGCTGGCGCCGGTGACGAGGACCTTCACGGCTTGGCGCCGGCCAGCACGCCGGCCGCCCACCGCGACAGGGCCTGCCGGTCGATCTTCGACTGGTGCCGGATGTCGACCGGCAGGGAGTCGCGAACCAGGACGGCGGCGATGGCGACGTCGCACGCCTGCCGTACGGCATCGGCCAGCGCGAGCGAGGCCAGCGGCCCACGCTCGCCCGGCGCGACGACGACGACCACCACCTGGGCGGTCCCGACCGGGCCGACACCCACCGCCGCCGCCTGCCCCACGCCCGCCAGCGACTCGACCCGCTGCTCGACCCCGACGGGAGTCACCACCCCGGACGCGGTCGCGACCACGTGCACCAGCCGGCCCTCGACCCACAGCCGTCCGGCGTCGTCGAGGTGGCCGACATCCCCCGTACGGTGCCAGCCGTCGCCCCGCGAGCTGGCCTGCTCGAGGGCCCACAGCGAGTCGTAGTGGTCCTTCACATGTGCTGCGTGCACGGCAATCTCGCCGAGAACGCCCGGCGCAGCGGTGAGCTCACCGTCGGCGACACCGAGCGGCGACAGCGGCGAGACCTGCACGTCGACGCCGGGCAACGGCCGGCCCACGCAGACACCGTCGCCAGGGCCGGCCTCGTCGACCTGCGCCAGCGAGATGTCGGTCACCGGCAGCACCTCGGTCATCCCGTACGGGGTGTGTGGCTGCGCGGCCGGCATGACACCGGAAAGCCGGTGCAGCAAGGCGGAGGGAACCGGCGCACCGGCCGACATCAGCAGCCGCACCCGCGACAAGGCCTTGCGATGGTCGACGGGCAGCGCCTCGGCGGTCGCCAGGACGTTGCGCAGCGCCGCCGGCGAGGCGAACACCACGGTCCCGTCGATCGCCGCTACCGCCTCGGCGAGCTTGACAGCGGTGAGGGTCCCCGGCGCCGTGACGTCCATGTCCGGCACGGCCGAACCGATGCCGAGAGCGGGGCCGTACAAGGCGAAAGGCGCGAAGGCCGCGACGATCCGGTCCTCGTCGGTCAGCTGATAGGTCGCCTTGATCAGCGCCACCTGCGCGCGCAGCTGCCGGTGCCGGTAGACCACGCCCTTGGCCGGCCCGGTGGCTCCGGAGGTGAAGACGACGGCGCACTCGTCATCGCCGGACGGCTCCGGCAGCGCGTCGAGGTGGTCGCGCCCGGCCCGCGCGAGGTCGGCGAGGGAGAGGGAGGCGCCAAGGAGCTTGTACGGGGCACCGGCGGAGATCCGCAGCCCCGGCGGCCGCAGCCGCATCGCCTTGGCAGCAGCCAGCCCTTCGGCCGTAGCGACGACGTGGTCGACGCGGGCACTGCGCAGGGCCCGGCCCATCCCGCGTACGCCGAGGCCCTTGTCGGCGACGACGATGACCGCTCCGGCCCGCCAGACCGCGTAGACCGCAAGGGCCAGATCCGCGGAAGGGGG
>JAWWOL010000268.1:0-4764 GCA_033851695.1 Frankiales bacterium | reverse complement strand
TGGACGGCCTGGTCCACAACGTGGGCATCGCCGAGGGGCAGGGCCTGGCCGGAACCTCGGTCGAGCAGTGGGACCGGGTCTTCGCCGTCAACGTCCGGTCGCACTTCCTGGCCTGCCGGCATGCCCTCCCTCGGATGCCCGCCGGGGCAGCGATCGTCCTCGTCTCGTCCCAGGCCGCGTTCTGGCCCGTCGGTGCCTGGCCCGCGTACAACGCCAGCAAGGCGGCCCTGAGCGGCCTGCTCCTGCAGGTCGCCAAGGAAGGCGCCGCGCTCGGGATCCGTGTCAACGCGGTCGCCCCCGGTCTCATGGACACGGCCCTCGGCGTCCACGTGGCCGGTGACTACCCGCAGCGGGCGAGCACCCCCGTCCCCCTCGGCCGCATGGGTACTGCCTGGGAGGTCGCCTATCCGGTCGTGTCGCTGCTGTCGACGGAGTCGAGCTACATCACGGCGCAGACCCTGCTCGTCGACGGCGGTCTCACGGCGCTCCGGACCCCCGCAGCGCCCTGAGACCTGTCGCGACGTCCTGCCCAGACGGAGGCTCCTCGCCGGGGGGCTAGGCCTTCTCGGCCAGGCTCGCGAACACCGCGTCGGTGAGTGCCTGCACCCGCGCGTCGGTGCCCATGCCGATGACCATGTAGTTGGTGACGTAGCCGATTCCGACGCCGCTCGCCGGGTCTGCGAAGGCCATCGCTCCGCCGAAGCCAGGGTGGCCGAAGGATCCTTCGTTCGGGCCCATCGGGTACCGGAGCGGCGAGTTCAGCGCGTACCCCAGTCCGAGCCGGCTGTGGATCTTGGAGATGACGTCGATCCCGTTGAAGGTCTCCGTCGCGAAGGTGCGGATGGCCGCGGGGGAGACCAGGTTCGTCCCCTCGAGCGTCCCGTCGCACGCCAGCGCGCCGTAGATCCGGGCCAGCGAACGAGCATCCGTGTGCGGGCCTGCTGCAGAGACCTCGGCGACGCGGAAGTCAGGGTGGTTGAACGTCTGCGTGAAGACCGCATCCAGACGCCGGGCCGGCCCCATGAACAAGCACTGCCCGCTGAGCGTCGACGGGTTCATGCCCTCGAACGTCTCGTCGTTCCCGAAGGCGGGATCTGCCTGCAGCGGCGCGACCCGCGCATGCTCCTGCTGCGGCAACCCGACCCAGTAGTCGAGTGACAGCGGCTTGACGATCTCGGTGTGGATGAACTCCCCGACCGTGCGGCCGGTGATCCGCCGCACCAGCTCACCGAGCAGGAACCCCATCGTGAGGCTGTGGTAGCCGGACTCGGTGCCCGGCTCCCACAGCGGAGCCGCCGCCGCCAGCGCCGCGACGATGTCCTCGTGCCGTTGGAAGCTCGCCGGCTCGTCTGCGGTGACGATGCGCTGGTAGTCGGGGAAGGTCGGCAGCCCAGCGGTGTGGTTCAGCAGCATGCGGGTGGTGACGGCCTCTTTCCCGTTGGCGCCGAACCCCTCCCACACCGTGCTGACAGGTGCGTCCAGTTCCAGCTGACCACGATCCACCAGCATCTGGATCGCCAGTGTCGTGACGCCCTTACCGGTCGAGAACCCGCAGACCAGGGTGTCCTCGGCCCACGGCTTGTCCGCCTCGGCCTCGCCTCCCCAGAGGTGCACGACCTGCTCGCCGAGGTGGTACGCCGAGAAGGCCGCACCCTGGCCCGCACCCCTTGTGAGGGTGGCGCCGAAGGCATCCCTCACGCGCTCGAACCCGGGAGCTACCGAGCCCCTGACGGTTGCCACGTCATCACCGCTGTGCATGGTCGAACCCTTCTGAGTGTTGTCAACGCGGCCGTCGTCGTGATGCCCGAACAGGTCAGGGCGCGGAACGGTCGCTGGAGGGGGTGGGCGCCGGGAAGTTCTTGCGCCAGTGGTCGGCGATCTCGGCTCGCCGGCAGACCCAGACGTCGTCGAACGTCTGCACGTACTTCACGAACCTGGCGAGTGCGGCGGCCCGGCCTGGCCGGCCGGCCATGCGGCAGTGCAACCCGATGCTCATCATCTTCGGGGAGGTCGCGCCCTCCTCGTAGAGGAAGTCGAACGCGCCTCGGAGATAGGTCTCGAAGTCGTCGCCGCTGGAGAAGCCGGGGCTGATCGAGAACTTGAAGTCGTTGGCGTCCAGCGAGTACGGGACGAGCAGCACGGACTTGTCGCCGACCGTGGACCAGTGCGGCAGGTCGTCGTCGTACACATCGCTGTCGTAGCTGAAGCAACCCGCCTCGACGGCCAGTCGCCTGCTTCGGATGCTGGTGCGGCCGCCGTACCAACCAGCCGGCTTGGCCCCTGTCAGCTCCTCGATGATGTCGATGGAACGGCGGATGTGCTCGCGCTCCACGTCCTCCGGGACGTGCAGGTAGTCGATCCACCGCCAGTGGTGGCTGGCCACCTCGTGGCCCAGCTCGGCGAACGCGCGTCCCGCCGCCGGGTTGTCGGCGAGCGCCTTGCCCACGGCGAAGACGGTCAGCGGAAGACCCGCGGCCTCGAAGATGCGCAGCAGCCGCCACACACCTGCCCTGGCGCCGTAGTCGTAGAGCGACTCCGTGTTGACGTTGCGCAGTCCCACAAGTGGCTGCATGGGCGTCTCGCAGATGAACGTCTCCGAGTGGGAGTCACCGTTGAGCACGGTGTTCTCGCCACCCTCCTCGTAGTTGAGGACGAAGCTCACGGCGAGACGCGCACCTCCGGGCCACTGCGGGTCGGGCGGGTTGCTGCCGTAACCGACGAGGTCCCGGCCGTACTCCGGGGTGCTCAACATCTTCCCGTGTGACAAGCCGAGGGCGCGGCTTTTCCGGCCGGACGGGGATGCGGGCTGTACATTCCGCCTCCGTGAGCGATCGTCCGACGACGCATGCGCACCTCTTCCGACTCGGGGGCCTCGGCGTGGAGTGCCGCCAACCTTGTACTTGTCAGGTTGTCTGTCAAGAGACAGCATCGTCGTGAGGATCTTCTTGCGAAGGTGCAAGGCACCCTCACGTTCCGCCTAGATTGGACACCCATGTCGCTCAGCGCACTCCGTCACGGCAGCCTCTCGGACGACGTTGCCGAGCGGGTGCTGGCTGTCATCAGCAGTGGCGAGTTCAGCGCCGGCGACCGGCTTCCCACCGAGCCTGTCCTGGCTCAGATGCTCGGCGTGGGGCGCACGTCCGTCCGGGAAGGCATCGCCAAGCTCAGGATGCTCGGAGCGGTCGAGGTGCGACGCGGCCTGGGCACGTTCGTCACCGGACGTGGCGCCGCCGACCCGCAGTTCGCCTTCCTGCAGTGGGCCGCCGAGCACCGCTACCGCATCGTCGACCTGTTCGAGGTGCGCACGGCGCTGGAGACCACCGCTGCCTCGCTGGGGAGTCAGCGAGCCACCGACGCCGAGCTGGACAACCTCGAGGCGGCGGCCAACGCGCACATCTCGGCGCACGAAGCCGGCGACCTCGCCGACCTCGTGGACAGTGACCAGGACTTCCATCTGGCGCTGGTGCGCTGCAGCCACAACGAAGCCCTGCTGCACGTCTACGAGATCCTGGTTCCGCAGTTCCGGGACTACCGCGGCAAGTCCCTCGCGCTCGAGGGGGCGGCGCACCGATCGGGTGAGGACCACCTCGCGGTCGTCGCCGCGGTGCGGGCGCACGACAGCGAAGCTGCCAGTCGCGCGGTGTCCAAGCACCTCGCGACCTTGTACGAGGAGATCGTGGCTGCGGGCTCCAGCGCAGACGCCGGTGCGGACGCCGGACGTCCGCACGAGCCCGCCGGCTGAGCCGAGAACGCCTTCCGCGTCAGGGCCGCGACGCACCGCGGCCGTCAGCGCCCAGCCTGAGCCCGATGGGCTGCGCCGGGCCGTCCCGTGCCTTCCGACGGTCGTTCGACCTGGCCCCGTGATGTGACATGAGCAATGGTATGACTTCAGGTTGACAGACGTCTGATGACTCCATACCTTCCTGTCACTCGTTGGACCCTCCGGTCCCGGTTCACCCTCTTCGAAAGGTGCGGGATGTGAAGTTCCGTCCGCGTTCACTCGCTCTGGCCCTGGTCCTGCTCGCGGCTCTCACCGCGTGCAGCGGCGCCTCGGGCTCCACCGCAGCTTCGGGCTCAGGCGGTACCAAGCAGATCCGGGTCGCCTTCTTCTCCGCGGTGCAGGCCAACACGTTCATCGCGGCCATGTACAAGGGCATGCAGAGCGCCGCTGCGAAGCAGGGGAACGTGTCCATCACGGTCTTCGATGCGAACTTCGACGCCACCAAGCAGCTCAACCAGGTCGAGGACGCCCTGACCACGAAGCGCTTTGACGCCTTCGTCATCGTGCCCCTCAACTACGCGGCCATGGTGGCCCCGACGAAGACGGCCATCGCCCAGAAGATCCAGGTCGTCACCTGGAACTGGCCGATCGGGAACAAGCTCGACACCGTCGAGCCGCAGGTCCCCGGGATGGCTGGGTCGGTCCTGACTCCCGCCACCGTCGACGGAGCCCACCACGTCGAGATGATCAACGCTGCTTGCCAGGGGTTGACGTCGTGCAACGTGGCCTACGTCGCCGGCGCGATCTCAGGGGCCTTCGACGTGGCAACGATGAACCTCATCAAGGAGAACGCGAAGACGCACCCGAACATCCACGTCGTCCAGGAGGTGGAGGGCGGCTACGCGCGGAACCCCTCTCTCAAGGTCGTGCAGAACGTCCTGCAGGCGCACCCGAACGTCAACGTCATCGACGCTCACGGCGACCAGATGGCGCTTGGTGCAGAGGATGCCGTGAAGTCGGCGAACCTGGTCGGCAAGGTGAAG
>JAWWOL010000202.1:0-3804 GCA_033851695.1 Frankiales bacterium | reverse complement strand
AGTGGTTCGGCGGGGTTCCGCCGTGGCTCGACGCTGTCGGTGCCGGCGACGTCCTGACTGCCTCCGACCTCGCCTGGCAGCTCGACTGGGACGACCTCGAGCTGGCCGATGCCGCAGGCCAGTCGTTGCCGGCGGAGGTCCTCGTGCAGGTGGCGGCGATGCGTCCAGGTGGTGAGGCGATCACGCTGCTGGAGTCGCTGTCGGAGAGACAGCTCACCGCGGACCAGCGGTTGACGGTGGTGCAGCTGTGGCAGCCGTTGCTGGCCTGGGCAGCTGGTGCGGAGACCTCGGCGTGGCTGGACTTCGCCGGCCCGGAGACACCGGCCGACATCACCGCCGATCCAGTGACGCCTGACTACGCGTCCTTCACGTCGGCTGAGCTGGCCGCTGCTGAGCTGGGTCCCGCGTTGGGCTGCACGGTGGACTTCGCGAAGAAGCGGATCGGCACGGCACGCCAGCTGGGTGAGGGTGGCCAGTTCGCCAGGGTGGGCGGCCTGCTCCGGGAGGGCGTGCTCTCGGACTACAAGTGCCGGTTGCTGCTGAGCGAGCTGGTCCTGTTCGAGCCCGCGATCGCCGAGCGGGTCCAGGACGTCGTCCTTGACCGGGCGGCCGCCCTGCCACCGACCACTCTGAAGCGGCTGGTCCGGCGCACGGGCAAGCGCCTGGCCGGCAGCAGGGATCCCGAGCAGGTGCTGGAGTCCTTCGTCGCCGCGCAACGGACCCGCCGGGTCGGGTTCAGCCCCGACGTCGAGGACAACCTGGTCCTGATGTGGGCCTACCTGCCTCCGCTGCAGGCGCTGGCGATTCAGCAGCACCTGGCAAGAGCGGCCGGTGGCCGCGACAATTTCGACGGGCGGAGCATCGACGAGCGCAAGGCCGACTACCTGACCTCGTGCATCCTCGGATCCGACCCTGACCGACCCAGACTGCCGTTGGCGCCCACGGTGCAGCTCAACGTCCTGGTCCCGCTGTCCACCTTGCTCGGCAAGGACGACCATCCCGGGGCGCTCGGCGGGTTCGGAGACCTGCCTCCCGCGATCGTGCGTTCCCTGGCCTCGGACGCGAAGTGGCGCCGGTGGCTCTTCGACGACGCCGATGGGCACCTGATCGACCTGGGCAAGCACCGCTACACCCCGGACGCGGAGCTGGGCGGCTACCTGAAGGCGCGCGACCCGGTCTGCCGGTTCCCGCACTCCACTCGCAGCTCCGCCAACGCCGACCTCGACCACGTCGAGGGGTTCGACCGCACGGGCAGCGGCCACGGCGGTTCCACCTCAGCGGAGAACATGGCGCTGCTGTCGCGGTTCCCGCACCGGCTCAAGACGCACGCCGGCCACAAGCTCACGGCCCTCGGCAAGGGGATCTTGTCCTGGACCACCCCGTTGGGCCGGGTCTATCGGCTTCGACCCCACGACTACCGCCCCGACCACGGCGACGACCCCCCACCGGAAGCCTCAGCCGCACCCTGATCACCCGCCGCTGAGTCCGTCATCGGGTGGAGTCGGACGGTGGGGTCGGACGGTGGGGTCGGACGGTGGTTCCCAGCGGGCGCGGGACATGTCGACCCGGCTGCGGTCGGCCGTGAGCCACACCCCCTCGGCCACCAGCAGGGCGAGCTGCTCGTCGGCGTGGTGGGGCGCCGGCGCGCCCGAAGCCATGACGACCCGGTGCCACGGCACTCCTCCGCCGTAACGGAACATCACCTGCCCGACGAACCGCGCGGACCGGGTCCCGACCAAAGCGGCGACGTCGCCGTACGAGAGCACCTTGCCCGGAGGGATGGACTCGACGGCGGCGAGTACGGCCTCTGCCAGCTCGCCCGGCTCGGCCGTCATGGCAACAGTCCCGCCGCCAGCGTGGTGCGCAACCAGTTCTCGTACTGCTCGCTGGTCCAGCCCCAGTCGATGCGCAACATGTGGTTGACCTCGGGGCTGGTCAGCGTCCAGAGCACAGCCGCGGCACCCTCGACACCGTCCCGCAGCGGACCTCGTGCTCCGAGCCAGCCGGCGATCGTCGTCATCGCGGCCCGCCGCTGCCTGTGGTGCAGGTCGTCGCGCAGAGCCGCCACCTCGGGGTCGACTGCGGCCGCGCTGCGCATGATGTCGTCGAACGGCCGCACCCGCTCCATCTGGGCGGTCATCCCTGCGGCGAACATCGCGATCTGCCGCCGCTGGTCAGGCTCGTCCCGCAGGACTATGGGATCTGGCCGGTCCAGCACCGGGATCTGTTCGTCGTCGCCGCCGATGGTGAGGTCCGCCAGCTCCTTGAGCAGCCCGCGCTTGTTCCGGAACGTCTTGTAGACCGTCTCAACCGAAACCCCTGCTGCTGAGGCGATCTCAGCCAACGTCGTCCGGGGGTAGCCCTGCTCGCCGAACAGCCGCTGCGCCGCCGTCAGCACCTGTCGCCTGGTCTGCCGGGCAGCCTCGGCGCGAGCCGGCGAGCGGTAGGCCCGCGGCTCGGGGCGGTTGACAGGCGTGGTCATGCGGGCCATGCTACCAACATTCGATACAGTTTAACTGTACCTAAAGGAGAGCGCCGTGGATGTGCTGGAGCGAAACAAGAACATGACCCGCCGGGTGTTCCTCGAGGGGTTCGGCCAGGGCCGGCTCGAGGTCGTCGACGAGTCCTTGCATGCTTCGGCGGTCGACCGGCATCCGTTCGGCCCTGACGAGCCGGACATGCGAGCACATCTCAAGGGTGCGATCACGATGCTTAGGGGCGCCATGCCCGACCACACCGTCTCCGTCGAAGACCTGGTGGCCGAGGGCAACCAGGTCGCCGCCCGCGTCATCCTGCGGGGCACCCACACGGGGGACCCGCTGTTCGGGCAGCCGGCCAAGGGGCGTCGGGTCGAGGTCGAGCAGTTCCACATCATCGGCTGCGACGACGAGGGAATGGGCCTCACCCACCAGGCCAACATCGGGCAAGCCGAGTTCATGGCTCAGGTCTCCTGACCGCCCAGCCCGCCTGGCTCGCGACCAGTTGACCAGAACGCGGAAAACCCCTGCAAGCGTTGGCCTGCAGGGGTTTCCGTACGGGAGCTGGTAGCTGCGGGTGCTGGCAGCTCGCCCTAGTAGATCGGCAGCGAGGGGTCGACCTGGCGTACCCAGCCGACCACGCCGCCCTGGACGTGGGTGGCGTCGCGGAAGCCGGCCTTCTTGAGCACCGCCAGGGCCTCCGCCGACCGGACGCCGGTCTTGCAGTAGAGGATCACCGGCTTGTCCTGGGGCAGGTCGGCCAGGGCGGCGCCGGAGATGATGTCGCCCTTGGGGATCAGCACGGAGCCCGGGATCTTGACGATCTCGTACTCGGCGGGCTCACGGACGTCCACCAGGAGGAACTCGTCACCGGCATCGATCTTGGCCTTGAGCTCGCCAGAGGTGATGGTCGAGCCCTGGGCCGCGATCACCGCCTCGTCCGACACGGTGCCGCAGAAGGCCTCGTAGTCGATCAGCTCGGTGATGGTGGGGTTCTTGCCGCAGATCGGGCACTCCGGGTCCTTGCGCGCCTTGATCTTGCGGAACTCCATGTCCAGGGCGTCGTAGACCACCAGCGAACCGACCAGCGGCTCGCCGATGCCGGTCAGCACCTTGATCGCCTCGGTCGCCTGAATCGACCCGATGGTCGCGCACAGGACACCGAGCACGCCGCCCTCGGCGCAGGACGGGACCATGCCTGGCGGCGGCGGCTCGGGGTAGAGGCAGCGGTAGCAAGGGCCGTACTCGCTCCAGAACACCGAGGCCTGGCCGTCGAACCGGTAGATCGAGCCCCACACGTAGGGCTTGTTGAGGAGTACGCAGGCGT
>JAWWOL010000196.1:0-5812 GCA_033851695.1 Frankiales bacterium | reverse complement strand
CCGTTGCCGGACGGCGCTGTGCTGGTCGTAGGAACACGATGCGCGTGGACTCCCGATGGCGTCGTACCCAACGCTGCGCTCTATGGTGCGGACGGTTCGCTGCGTCGGACAGCGGTCGTCGGCGACGGCGTGCAGCACCTGCGCAGCACCCCCACGGGCGAGGTCTGGATCGGCTACTCCGACCAGGGGATCTACGGCAGTCTCGGCTGGGGACGACCAGGCCTGGCTCCCGTCGGGCACAGCGGGCTGGTCCGTTTCGGTACGGACCTCACGCTGGCCTGGGAGTTCCCCCGCGGTGACGCACCGCCCCGGATCTCCGACTGCGACGCGCTGAACGTCGACTCCGACGTCTGGACTTGCTACTACACCGACTTCCCGGTGGCGCGCATCGACCACGACCTGGTGACGACCTGGCCGACAGGGCTAGTCGCCGTCTCCGCTCTGCTCGTCGACCAGGACCGCATCGCGTCCGTCGGAGCTCAGGTGACCTTCGCGCACATCGAAGGAGATGACCTGCGCGTCACCTCGACCCGGCCACTGATACTGCCCCCCGAAGCCGAAACGCCTGGCACCCACCTCATCGGCCAGGGCCCGAGCCTGCATGCCCTGACACCCTCCGGCGACTGGTACCTCGCTGACCTCGACACCCTCACCACCCAAAGCCGTTAACCGAACGGTGACCGGCTTGTCCCGGCGGCGTGGGCCGGGATCCAGACCTGCCGTACGCATGGTGGTCCGGTTCTCGGTTCAGGATCGGCGAACGGAACAGCGAGGTGAGAGGCGATTGCGGCGTACAGCCTGTCCTGCCTGTTGAGCGGGGGAGCGGCTCAGACGGCACTTTCAGCAGCCAAAGACCGGCCAAGCCGACCTCGGCGACCGGCGCGGATTGGCGGAGAGAGCTCTATCTCTAGCACACTCTAAAGACTCTAAAAACTCTAAACGCGCAGCGGTACGGTGATTCGAACGGCTGTCCCGACGCTCGGGCGACCAGAACACCGAGCACGTCGGAGCACGTGTTAGAGCCAGGCACTTCCGGGCTGGTGAAGCATCGGTATTCGCCCGATTTCAGCGATCCATGCGTCGGGGCCTGGGCCCTGCTGGCGGTTACGGTCCGGCGTGTGGGTGCGCTCGAACAGCAGCTGCACCGGCAGGCAAGGAGAAGTCTGCCAGGAAGCCGTAGCCGGCACGGGACCTCAGCAAGTCCTCGACGGCTACCGGATGTACGGCTGGCCCCACGTCATCAACAGGCGCCTCGGCGGTCCGGGCCACGACCGGATTGAGTCGCGCGACCTTGGCGCGCCGGAAAGGTTGTCAGCGACGCCCGACGCAGCTACCGCAACGCGGTCGTACTGGCCCACCAGGGCGAACCGCGCCCGGCACCAACCCGCTGTCAACGAAACCGTCAAGGTGTCCTGCGGTGTCTTCATCGCAGTCCTCCCAGCCTGGTTGCCGCTGGGTAGGACGGCGACCAGCAAGGCGAAGTCATCGGCTCGTCCTGTGCAGCAGGCAGCGCAACGGCCGGCCATCAGCAGTGTCGCTAGGCGAACGGACCGCAGTGTCACGCGCCTTGGAGTCGGACGTTGCTGCCACAGCACCGCGATCCGCTCCTCCCGGCTCGCCACCTGATCGGGTCGGAGATCCTCGCTGAACGGAACCATGCGGCGACTCGCAGCGTCCTACTCTCGTGCGCATGGGTGCGGGGATGATCATGGTGTTGGGCGTGGCCGCGGCGGTCGTGATGACCGGCTGCGGTCAGGCCTCGGTAACCGCCGGCGGCGGTCACGCCGCGGACAGTGCGTCCACGGCTCCGGCCTCCGGCTCGCGAGTCGCACCGCCCACGCCCTCGCCGCTCGCCGCCCCTGTCTCGCCCACCGTGCCGTCGGTCCCATCTGTGGCCTCCGGTGAGGTGCACACGCGGGCGGCAGCGCAGGCTCGCGCCGATGCCGACCTCGCCTCGGTACGGGTCCCGCCCGGAGCGGTGGAGGTGTCGTCCGCGCCCGACGCGCGGCTCGCGCAGCCGTTCGCGATGTCGAGTGGCACGACCCAGGTCGACGCGACGCGCTGGTTCACGGTGCCCGGCACCCGGAGCGCGGTCGAGGCGTTCTTCACCGCCCATCCCCCTGTCGGCTGGACCCCGTGGGGCAAAGGTACGTCCGGCACGCTGAACGACCCGCAGCTGTTGGTTGGGCTGACCTTCGGCAGTGGCCACGACGAGCTGTCGGTCGACCTGATGCAAAGCGCCGGCACGACCGACGTGCGCATTGATGCGCAGGTGACCTGGATTCCACCCAAGGACCGGTACGACAGCGTCCCCGGCTCGGCGTCGTCCGTGAAGCTCGCCTACGACGGCGGGTTGCAGCAGCCCGGGCGGCCCAAGCCCCGGCAGAAGACGGTCACGCTGACGGGCGGCGACCTGGCCCGGCTGGCGAAGGCGATCGACGCCCTCGACGTCGAACCGCCCTCGGCGCACGGGTGCCCGATGGACGACGGCGAGCACGCGGTGCTGTCGATGCAGGCCGACGGGCACGACGTCACGTACGACATCGCCCTGAGCGGCTGCCAAGGCGTCGCCGTCAGTGTCGACGGCCAGCGGGGGCACTTCCTGATCGGCGCCGGTGACCCGCAGCACGTCGTGCGCAGCATCCTCGGCGTGACTCCCGCCCCAAGCACGCCCCCGAGCCGACCGAAACCGAAGAAGAGCTGACCCGAGGGGGCGCCCCGCTGTCCGCAGGCTGCGTTCCGCACCATCAACGGCCCGCTCCCTCGCCCTGATCGTGACCGGCACGGCGGTCGCCACGATCGGCGCCCGGCAGGACCTACCACGCGGGCCAACGTCGTGATCCGCACCGGCCTGCCGGTCGACGTGGTCGTCGCCCGGCCGGCCCGTCTCGGGCGGCCCGCTGCTGGTCCGGATGACCGGTCTGAACGCCGCCAGCCAGGACGAGCATTTCGGCAGCGGTCGGCGATCACGGATAATCGGACCGTGAGCCATCCTCCCGTAGCACCCGGCGCCGCCTACTCCGTCACCATTCGGCTCGAGGCGCCCACCGATCCCCAGCTGCTGCCGCGCATCGCCCAGACCGTGACGTCCGAGGGGGCCGTCGTCGTGGCGATGGACCTCGTCGACGTCTCCGTCGGTGGTGCCGTGGTGGACGTGACCCTCCAGGCCCACGACGAGGCACACGTCACCAGGCTCGAGCAGGCGCTGAACGCGGCCGACATGCGGGTGCGCAACACCTCCGACCGGGTGTTCCTCTACCACCTCGGCGGCAAGATCGAGGTGACGCCGAGGCGCACCGTACGCACCCGCGACGACATGTCGATGGCCTACACCCCGGGTGTCGGCCGGATCTCCACGGCCATCGCCGAGGACCCGGAGCGTGCGTGGCGGCTGACCGCCAAGGGCTCCTCGGTCGCCATCGTGACCAACGGCAGCGCCGTGCTCGGTCTGGGCAACCTCGGCCCCCTCGCCGCCTTGCCCGTGATGGAGGGCAAGGCGGTCATCTTCAAGCAGTTCGGCAATGTCAACGCCTACCCGCTGTGCCTCGACGTCCCGTCGACGCAGGCACTGATCGACGCCACGATCGCGATCGCGCCCGGGTTCGGAGGCATCAACCTCGAGGACATCAAGGCACCCGAGTGCTTCGAGGTCGAGCTGGCTCTCCAAGCCCAGCTGGACATCCCGGTCTTCCATGACGACCAGCACGGTACCGCGATCGTGGTCCTCGCCGGCCTGATCAACGCCTGCCGGCTAACCGGCCGCGAGCTCAGGCGCACCCGGGTGGTCGTCGTCGGCGTCGGGGCCGCCGGTACGGCGATCACGTTGGCGCTCATCGACGCCGGCGTGGAGGACGTCATCGCCGTCGACAAGGAGGGTCCGCTGACCCGTGAGCGGCCGTCGTCCTTGCCGCACCACCAACGGATCGCGGATTGCACGAACCCGCGCGGCGTCACCACGATCGCCGACGCGCTCAAGGGCGCCGACGTGTTCATCGGCGCGGCGATGCGTGGATCGGTCGACCCGGAGCTGCTGTCCACGATGGCGCCGCGGCCGGTGATCTTTGCCCTGTCCAACCCGGTGCCCGAGGTCTTCGCCGAGGAGATGCCGGAGGGGGCGCTGTTCGCGACCGGGCGCAGCGACTACCCCAACCAGGTGAACAACTCGCTGTGCTTCCCCGGCTTCTTCCGCGGGGCGCTCGACGCGCGGGCGAGGTCGGTGACCTCGGAGATGAAGCTGGCCGCCACCAGGGCGATCGCGGACACCGTGACCGACGAGCAGCTCTCGGTCGGCGTCATCATCCCGTCGATGTTCGCCAGCAACGTGCACGACCGGGTGGCCAAGGCGGTTGCCGAGGCCGCGGGCGCCCCGGCCGCCAAGGTGGACCGCGGGTGAGCTTGGGCATCCTGTTCACCGTCGCGGCGGTGATCTTTTTGGCCGAGCTCCCGGACAAGTCCATGTTCGCCTCGCTCGTGCTCGGCACCCGCTACCGCGCCGGCTACGTGTGGCTCGGGGTCGCCACCGCCTTCCTCGTCCATGTCGTCATCGCGGTGGCCGCGGGCGGGGTGCTCCACCTGCTGCCACAACGCCTCGTCGAGACCATCGTGGCCGTGCTGTTCCTGGTCGGGGCCGCGCTCGTCCTCTTCGGTGACGAGGACGAGGACGAGTCCGAGGCGGTGGTCGAAATCGCCACCGACGTGCCCGCGAGCGCGCCGGGGTTCTGGCGGGTCTTTCTCACCTCGTTCACGGTCGTGTTCGTCGGCGAGTGGGGTGACATCACCCAGATCGTCACGGCCAACTACGCCGCGAAGTACGATCCGCTCACCGTGGGCATCGGCGCCACGGCCGGCCTGTGGCTGGTCAGTGGCCTCGGAGTGAGCGTCGGTGCTCGGCTGCTGCGCTACGTCTCGATGACGTTGATGAAGCGGGTCACCGCGCTGATCCTGGCCATCTTCGGCGTCATCACCACCGTCGCCGCCATCAGGGGCTGACGCCGTGCACGTACCACCTGGCGAGCTGGTCCAGCTGCTGCGCGGGCGGGTCGATGCCGCGCGGATCAGCAGCGACGTCGAGCGACTGGCGTCACCCCGCAACCGGCGCTGGCACCCGGCAGCGATGGAGGCCGCCGAGGACCACGCCCTCGCCGAGCTGGCGGCCGCGGGGTGGCGGGTCGAGGCGCACCCGTTCACCGCACCGTTGCGGGTCGCGAGCAACGACCGCGGCGATCGCTCGACACGGTTGCTCCGGATCCGCCCGTACCGCGGGCTGGCCGGCGTCAACCTGGTCGCCCGCCATCCCCGTTCGGCCGGCGGCCCAGCCGTCGTGGTGGGCGCCCACCTCGACACCGTGCGCCACAGTCCGGGCGCGGATGACAACGCCTCCGGCGTTGCGGCCGTGCTCGAGATCGCCCGACTCCTCGACGGGCTGGATCGGCCTCCTGCCGTGGTCCTCGCCGTCTTCGACCTCGAGGAGCTGGGGCTTGTCGGCGCCGCGCAGGTCGCGCGCCGGCTTTCGGCCGACGGTGCGGTCGCCGGCATGATCGGGCTCGAGTCGGTGGGTTTCTCGTCGGCCGAGCCGGGTTCGCAGCGGCTGCCTGCGGGGGCCGCACGGGCCTTCCCGGCCGCAGCTCGCGCCGTGTCGGACCGCGACAACAGGGCCGACTTCACCCTGGTGGTCCACCGGCGAAGCTCGACCGGCGCGGCCCGCGCCTGGGAGGCGGCGGCCGCGGAGGTCGGGCATCGCTCGGTGCTGCTCCGCGACCCGCGCCCGGACGGGCTCCGGGGAACCCTGAGCACGCCGGTCCTGCCGCAGTCA
>JAWWOL010000041.1:0-7869 GCA_033851695.1 Frankiales bacterium | reverse complement strand
TCGAGACTCCACGACGCCCAGCTGACCAACACCGTGGCGAGCACACCCACCAGCAGCACGACCACCGCGAGCGGCGCCGCAACGCCACCATGGTGACAACCAGCGCTGTACGAACCCGTGCCATTGTCGCGACCTTGCCAGCGTTGCCCCGCCGGGGCCATTCTCAGCAACTCCACGGAGGGGTGCCAGCACCAGATCACGGCAAGTCAACGAGCCGGGTAACCGTGCTCCGGCCGAACCGCTACTGGGACGCCCGTACGGTCGGCCGGTTCGGTGCCTTGAATCCCGTGGGTAGGTGGCGTTTGCGCCAGCAGGGCTTTCTCATTCTCCGACGCGCTCAGCCTTCCAGCTCATCGGTAAATCGAGGCTTAGAGATCGCTGGGGATGATCGGTTGGGTTGGCTCGAGCTCGAACCAGACGGTTTTGCCATAGTGATCCTCGCTGGTGCCCCAGTTGGTGGAGCACTTCTGCAGCAGGGTAACCCCGCGGCCGCTGAGCGCTTCCGGGTCCTCCGGCCGGGCCACCGGCAGCCGTGCGCTGTCATCACCCACCTCGACGCGCACCAGCCCGGCGGTGATCGTGACCGTGAGTCGGACATCGCTGCGTCCGTGGATCACCGCATTGGTCACCAGCTCACTGGTCAATAACTCGGCCATAGCGCAGCCCTCGGCACTGACCTGGGCCGCCTGGCAGGCGTCACGCACCAGCCGCCGTCCGGTCGCTGGTGCGGACAGATTGGCCAGCAACGTCGCCGACTTCTGAAGTGTCACCACCGTCTGGTTCCCTTCGCGGCCGCGTACCATCCGCGCAGAGCGCCAAACACCCGATGCTGCTGGGCCGGCCGGCCACGAGCTCGACGCTTAAGGTGCATCGTTGCCTTCCACGGACCCTTGGCAGGGCCCGCCTCCACGGCGGAGGTCCGTCTGACACCGCCAGCCCCGGCAACGCCACCTGAGCGACCCGGGGGCGGCACTACACTGCCAAATGCCACCGCAGAGCGCGCAGCAATGGAGGCCAGCGATGACTCGACGTGAGCAGCACCGGAATGACCGCGATGCGGCGGCAAACCTGCGAGACCAGGCTGCGGACGACCGGGACACACAAGCGGACCGGCGTGACCGGCTCGCGGACCGGCGGGACTTTCTAGCCGATGCCCGCGACGCCGCAAGCGTGGAACGCGACATCGACGTGAACCAATTACTGACCGACGCCGACGCCAGCGACATCGAGGCGGAGATGCGGGACCGGGCCGCCGACCTGCGGGACCGAGCCGCTGACTCTCGGGAACAAAAGCAGGGATCACCCGACCCCGCCCCTGGTCGCGACCGCGCCCAAGCTGCGATCGACCGGGTCCACGGCGGTCGCGACCGGGACCGTGGCGCACGCCACCGCGCCGAGCTGCTGGCCTCCCGCCGCCTCGCCGCCGCCCAGCGCGACGCCGCAGCGGAGAATCGGGCTGAAGGGGCGCTGGACCGGGCCGCGGCGGCCAGTGACCGCAGCGACAGCGGCAAAGACCGGGAACAATCAGCCGCCGATCGCGCCCGAGCCAGCGAGGCAAAGTCGGAGGGCTGACCTCCCCTCGCAGCGTCAGGCGACTGTCCGTAAGCCGAACCGCTACTGGCACACCGTTGGCCGACGGGGGCCGCGCCCGTCGCTTGGTCCCATTCAGCGTCCCGTTCCCGCTCGACTAACGACAGCCGGCGCCTCCTGAGGACCCCAAGGCCCCCCGTTGCCGCACGGGGCCCCCACTTCTCGCCGACTTTCTGCGGCGGATCCCGACCGCCCGTACCTAGCCGAAGGTGACGAGGTTGCGAGCGCCGTGGCCGACGCCCATCCGGTCGAACGCGGAGTCGATGTCGTCCAGCCCGATCCGGTCGCTGACCAGCGCCTGCAGGTCCAGCCGCCCGGCGTTGACGTGGTCGATCAGGATCGGGATGTCGACGGCGGGATCAGCCGACCCGTACCGGCAGCCCTCGAGCTGACGGGCGAAGTAGGCGAGCTCGAGCGCGTTGAAGGTCAGGGTGTCCTCGCGGGAGCCCATGCCGACGATGGTCGTACGGCCGCCGCGCCGGGTGCTCGACCAGGCAGCGCGGATCGCCTCGGCCCGCCCCACGCACTCGATGGCGTGGTCGACCCCGCGGCCGTCGGTGAGCTCCCGCATCCGGGCGACCACGTCGGCACCGGTGGTGAGGACCTCGGTGGCTCCGAGCAGCCGGGCCATCGACTCCTTGGACCCGGAGGGGTCGACGGTGATGATCTGCGAGGCGCCCGCGATCCGGGCGCCCTGGACCGCGGAGAGCCCGACGCCGCCGAGCCCGAACACTGCCACCGTCTCGCCGGGCGCGACCCGCGCGCTGTGCAGGACCGCGCCGACGCCAGTGATGACCGCACAGCCGAGCAGGGCGGCGGTGTCGAGGGCGAGGTCCTCCGGGAGCCGTACGACGGCCTTCTCGTCGACCAGCGTCTCCTCGGCGAAGGCGGCAACCCCGAGCCCCGGGTAGAGGTCCCTGCCGTTGGAGTCGGTTGCGTACGGCCGGCCTGCGGCGTCCCCTGCCCGCTCACACAGCCAGGGCTCGTCGCGCAGGCAGTACCAGCACTCGCGGCACGGCGGGGACCAGATCAGCAGGACGTGGTCGCCGGGCTCGACGGCCGTGACCTCGTCCCCGACCTCCAGGACGATGCCGGCGCCCTCGTGGCCGAGGACGGCCGGCGCCGGCTGGCGCAGGGTCCCGGCGGCGAGGGAGAGGTCCGAGTGGCACACCCCGGCGGCGGCGATCTGCACCCTCACCTGACGGGGTCCGGTGGGCGGCAGCACGATGTCCTCGACCCGCATGGGGGTCCCGACCTCGCGGAGCACTGCGGCCCTCACCACCGGCGGCCTCCCACTGTCATGACGCCTTGCGGGCACCCTAGCCGACGGCTGGCCGGACTTGTCCTGGCCCGAGGGCGGACCGATACTCGCTGCATGCCCGGTGCTCACGGATGACCGAGCCGGACGAGGTGCTTCGTACGGTTGCGGTCTGGCTGGCCGAGGCCGAGCGGGTCACGGTGCTGACCGGTGCCGGCGTCTCCACCGACTCCGGCATCCCGGACTACCGCGGCCCCAACGGGCTCTACAAGCGTGACCCTGGCTCGGCGCGGACCCTGGTCTCCGGCGGCTACCGCGACGACCCGGACGTCCGCCGGCGGGCGTGGGCCGGCCGGTCCGCCCACGGTGTCTGGGCCGCGCAGCCCAACGCCGCCCATCGGGCGCTGGTCGACCTCGAGCGCTCGGGCCGGCTGCGGGCGCTCCTCACGCAGAACATCGACGGGTTGCACCAGGCGGCCGGGTCCACCTCGGTGGCCGAGCTGCACGGCACCATCCGGTCTGCGGTCTGCCTGGCCTGCGCGGCGCGTACTCCGATGGAGGACCAGCTCGCCCGGGTCCGGGCCGGCGACCCCGACCCGGCCTGCCTCGACTGCGGTGGGGTCCTCGCCTCGGCGACGGTGGGCTTCGGCCAGCCGCTCGACGCCGACCTCCTCGAGGCCGCCCGCGCGGCCGCCGCGGAGGCGGACGTGTTCCTTGCCCTCGGTTCCTCGCTGCGGGTCCAGCCGGCCGCCGGGCTGTGCCGGGTCGCCGTCCGGGCGGGGGCGCGGCTGGTCGTGGTCAACGCCGACCCGACGCCGTACGACGAGCTGGCCGATGCCGTGCTCCACGAGCCGATCGGCGAGGTGCTGCCGGCGCTGGTGGCCGAGGCGCTCGCGCGCACCTGAAGGTCGCTGGCACCGGCCAATTGGGTGCACGGGCGCCGGCTCTCCGGGTCGATAGGACGGGGGCAGGCTGCCGGTGGTGCCGCCGTGGGAGGGGGGCCGTATGTCGCGACGCGACCGCTGGGTGCGCGGTGGCGTACTCGTGCTCGCGGTCTCCAGCCTGCTGCTGCCCAGCTCGTACGCGGCGTTCTCCTCGACCGACGGCGCGTCCGGGTCGCTCACCTCGGCCAGCTCGTTCTACGCCGCCGAGGTGATCTCCGACGGCGCGGCCGGCTTCTGGCGCCTGGACGGGGCGACGGTCGACGACGCCGCCGGCAGCCACGACGGCACGCGGGTCGGCACGGTGGCCACGGTCCCGGGGGCCACCCCCGACGGAGACACCGCGGCCAGGACCACCACCGCAGGTGACGTCGTGCTGCCCTGGACGGTCAGCGGGGACGCCTCCGTCGAGCTCTGGTTCGCCGTCGCGGCGTCCACGACAACGGTGGGCGACGGGACTGCCTGGTACGCCGTCTCGCCGTTGGCCTCGACCTCGGTGGGCGGGCACGACGGGGACTTCGGCATCGGGATCGACAGCGCGGGCGACCTGGTGGCCGGCATGGGTGACGGCTCCGGCGGCGACGTGACGATCGCCTCCACCGGGGCCAGCTTCAAGGACGGCGCCTGGCACCACGTGGTCTGGACCCGGGACGCCGCGACCGGCACGATGGTCCTGTACGCCGACGGCGTCGCGGTGGCGAGCGGCACCGGCGGCACCGAGCCGCTGACCGCCCGCGGCGACCTCAGCCTGGGCGTCGACCCGAACTTCCACGCCGCGCCCGGCACGTTCCCTGCGCCGCTCGACGCCGGCATTGACGACGTGGCCACCTACGCCGCGGTGCTGAGCCCGGCCCGGGTGGCGGGGCACGACGCGGCGAGGACCGGCGGCTACGTCGCGGCGGTCGACGCCGACTCACCGGCCGGCTACTGGCGGCTGGACGACTCCGCGGGGCCGACCGCCGCGGCCAGCGTCGGACCCGACGGCAGCTACGTCGGCTCGATCACGTACGGCACCGGAGGTGCGGTCACCGGTGACCCGGCGGTGCACCTGCTGCCGACCGCGGGCTACCTGCAGGTGCCACGGCTGGTGGCGTCCGACTTCTCGCTGGAGTTCTGGTTCAGGGACGCGGCACCGGTGGAGGACGACCACGCCGACTGGTTCGGCGGCGCGGCGCTGGTCGACGGGGACGTCGCGGGCAACCAGGACGACTTCGGGGTGAGCATCGACGCCGGCGGACATCTGCTGGCCGGGGTCGGGAACCCCGACACGACGATCCGGGCCGGCGCCGACTATGGCGACGGTGCCTGGCACTACGTGGTCTTCACCCGTACGAGGGCCACTGGTGCGATCGCGCTGTGGGTCGACGGGACGCTGCAGGCCGGCCACCCGGGCACCGGCAACACCGGGCCGCTCGACGCCGCCTCCGTGCTGACCCTCGGGGCCTACTCCACCGGCACCGGCGGCAGCGCCGCGGTCATCGACGAGCTGGCGCAGTATCCCTCGGTACTGACGCCGGCCCAGATCGCGGCCCACTACGCCCAGGCCAGCTGACCTCGCCTACTCTCGGAGGCGTGCCCACCGCCCGCCGTGCCCTCGCTCTGAGCCTCGCCGCGGCGACCCTGCTCGGTGGCTGCAAGTACTCCGCGGCGCTGGGCAAGCGGGAATGGGTGGTGATCTTCAAACCGGGCGCGACGCAGGACCAGCACAAGCTCGTCCTGGCCGGCTGCAGCAACATCCCGCACGTCGACCCGGAGCCGATGGGTACCGGCCAGTTGGTCTCCGAGCTGGCCAGCAACGTGCGATTCCGGATCGACAAGGCCAGCGACGCCGACCTGGCCAGGCTGTCGACCTGCATCGGCCAGCCTGCCTTCGCGTCGTTCGTCAAGAGCTATGACCCGACGGACTTCGGTCACTGATCCTCTCCTCGCCGCTGTAGACGTTCATCGTGTCCCCGCGCAGGAACCCGACGACGGTCATCCCGACGTCCGCCGCGAGGTCCACGGCGAGACTCGACGGCGCGGAAACCGCTGCGAGTACGGGGATCCCGGCCATCAGCGCCTTCTGCGTCAGCTCGAAGGACACCCGGCCGGAGACCATGAGCACGTGCCCGCGCAGCGGCAGCAGCCCTTCGCGGACCGCCCAGCCGACCACCTTGTCGACGGCGTTGTGCCGGCCGACGTCCTCACGCAGCACCTGCAGCTCGCCGGCCACGGTGAACAGCCCGGCCGCGTGCAGCCCACCCGTACGGTCGAAGACCCGCTGCGCCTCCCGCAGCGAGTCCGGCAGCGAGCTGAGCACGGCGGGGGAGACCGTGCAGTCGTCACCTGAGACCGGCCACCGGGTCTGCGTGCGGATCGCGTCGATGCTGGCCTTGCCGCACACACCGCACGAGCTGGTGGTGTAGAAGTTGCGCTCCACCGAGGCATCCGGCGGCGCGACGCCGGCGGCCAGGTCGACGTCGACGACGTTGTAGGTGTTCTCGCCGTCGACCGTGGCGCCCGCGCAGTAGCGGATCGCCCGGATGTCGTCGGCGGCCTCCGTCACGCCCTCGGTGGTGAGGAAGCCGGTGACCAGGTCGAAGTCGTCGCCGGGCGTCCGCATCGTCACCGACAGCGGCTTGCCGGCGACCCGGATCTCGAGCGGCTCCTCGACCACCAGGGTGTCCGGCCGGCGTACCGAATGACCGCCGGTGACCCTGACCACGCTGCGCCGGGTGGTGACCCTGCCCACGACAGCCTCCCTTTCCTCCGGCCCAGCGTGTTCCCCCACCGGAACTGTCGCAAGCTCGGGCCAGACTGGGCAGGTGCGTACCCGGCCGGTGATCCTCCACCTCGACCTCGATGCGTTCTTCGCAGCCGTCGAGCAGCGGGACAAGCCGTCGTTGCGGGGCAAGCCGGTGGTCATCGGCGGCACCGGGCCGCGCGGCGTGGTCTCCACCGCGAGCTACGAGGCCAGGCGGTACGGCATCCACAGCGCGATGTCCGGTGCTGAGGCGCGCCGCCGCTGTCCCAACGCGGCGTTCCTCGGCCCCCGCTTCGGCGCCTACCGGATGGCCAGCGACGTGGTGATGGCGGCGCTGCGCGAGCTCTCCCCGCTGGTCGAACCGCTGTCGCTGGACGAGGCCTTTGTCGACCTGTCGGCCGGGGACCATCCGGACCTGGGCGCCGAGGCCGTACGCGGGATCGCCGAGCGGCTGCGGTCGACGATCCGCGACCGTACGGGGCTCGTCGCGTCCGTCGGCGCGGGCACCTCCAAGCTGGTTGCCAAGATCGCCTCCGACCTGGACAAGCCGGACGGGCTGCTGGTCGTGCCCCCGGGCGACGAGCTGGCCCTGCTGCACGGACTGCCGGTGACCCGGCTGTGGGGGGTCGGGCCGGCGACCGCCCAGCGGCTGCAGCGGATCGGCGTCACCACCGTGGCCGAGCTGGCGGCCGTTCCTGTCGACGAGCTGGTCGGGCTGGTCGGGCAGGCCGTCGGCACCGGTCTCGCGGCGCAGGCGGCCGGCCTCGACGCCCGGGCGGTGCTGGCCGATCGGGAGACCAAGTCCGTCGGTGCCGAGGAGACCTTCGACACCGACGTCGCCGACCTGGCCCGGCTGCGCGACGAGCTCGACCTGATGGCCGGGCGGACGGCCCGCCGGCTCCGCGGTGCCGGGCACTCCGGCCGGACCGTGACGCTGAAGGTGCGGCTGCACGACTTCCGCACCGTCAGCCGGTCCCTGACCCTGTCCGGGGCCACCGACGACGAGACCACGATCCGCCGGGTGGTGCGCAAGCTGCTCACCGAGGTCGATGTCGCGGACGGCGTACGACTGATCGGGGTGGCGGTCTCGGGTCTCTCCGACCACGTCCAGGACGAGCTACCCGACCTGGTGCCCGAGATCGCCCCACCCCTCCCTGCGCCGGCTGAGGCCCGGTCGGTGCTGCCCGAGCCCGCCCGCCGCTGGCCCCCCGGTGCAGATGTCCGGCATGCGGAGCACGGCCTGGGCTGGGTCCAGGGCTCGGGGGTGGGCCGGGTGACCGTACGGTTCGAGACCGCGCACGACCCCCCGGGCAAGGTGCGTACGTTCGGCAGTGACG
>JAWWOL010000035.1:0-3309 GCA_033851695.1 Frankiales bacterium | reverse complement strand
AGCACGTCCAGTCGCTTGAACCCGTACGCGGCCTCGAGGTCCGCAGCATTGAGGGTGGTCGACCAGCTGGCGTACGGGTCCCCGCTGGTCGCGTCCCAGGCGTCGGACCTGACCGGTCCGTACGCCGCGTCGCCGCCGGCGGTCCAGCCCCCGTTGGAGGCCGAGAACTGGGCGAAGACCGGCGTCGTCCCGCGGACGAGGATGGTGTCGGCTGTCTGGGTGACCGGGTCGGTGGCGGCGTGCCCGACGGCCGGCTCGAGCCAGGTCAGCTTGCCGTTGACGCTC
This sequence comes from Frankiales bacterium, assembly GCA_033851695.1. Taxonomy (GTDB): domain Bacteria; phylum Actinomycetota; class Actinomycetes; order JAWWOL01; family JAWWOL01; genus JAWWOL01. The sequence continues at coordinate 3,024 of JAWWOL010000035.1, read as the reverse complement.
ACCTGGCTGCCGCCGAACACCTGGCAGTAGCTGGAGTCACACAGGTCGAAGAGCGGGTTCTTCGAGAGCCGCAGGCTGTCGGCGTAGGAGCGGGCGGCGATCGCCTGGGCCTCGAGCTCCTGCAACGGCCAGGACGCGGGCGACTCCCGGTAGACGACGCCGCGGATGTAGTCGTCGAGCGGCATCGTGGCCAGCCGCAACATCCGGCTCGGCGTGGTGGCGCTGCCCCCGCCGGTGCGGACGGCCGAGACCTGGTGCCGGTAGTCGCGCAGCACCGAGTTGCCCCAGTCGACCCGGACGAAGCTGGGACCGTTGAAGGTGACCGGCCCGGCAAGGACCGCCGGCCGCCCGCCGACGAGGGCATCGGCCCAGCCGGCGTGGGTGTGTACGCGCAGGTGCAGCCCGTCCTTGTGGCTGGCCACCCCCCACTCGTCGGCGCCGCTGACCGGGTCCGGGTGCTTGCCGGTGGCGGTGTCGGTGACCACCAGCCCGGCGGTCTGGACGACGGTGAGGGTGCAGTAGGTGGTGGGGGCGGTCGCGTCGCTGCACTGGTAGCGGGCGGAGCTCGGCGGCAGGTAGCCCTTGGCGGTCGGCCCGTCCGAGGCCCCGGTGAGGGCGATCCGGATCATCGGGTTGCCGGCGCCGGCCAGGCTCGCGCCCGGGTAGTAGAAGCTCAGGATCCCGGTCGCCGGGGTCCCGTCGAGCGCCCCTTGCTTCGCCCCCTGCTGGGACAGCCCCTCGCCGTGCCCCCAGCCGTGCCCGTCGATCGTGAGCACCCGGCTGGCCGGGAACGGATAGGACTCGGAGGTGGGGACGTCGGCGCGGGCGGGTGCGGGCTGGGCGACCACGGCCGCGACGGACCCGGCGCAGGTCAACGCCGCGACCACGCCGAGGGCCGCCGTACGGGACAGGTGTGACGGAAGTGACGACACGGAGCGTGATCCTAGTCGGGGAGGAGGCTTGCCGGTGTTACGTCGCGCGTGGGCCTGCTTCCGTTACGGGTCAGCCCGCCGATGGCACCCCAGACCAGGTCACCGGCGGTCATCAACAGTCGGGAGACGGCGGCGAGAGCGACCCGGTGCTCGTACGGCATGACCGCGGCGAGGGCCAGGATCAGGACCGCCTCGCGGACGCCGGCCCCCGCCGGGGAGACGATGAACAGGAAGCCGGCCGTCCAGGCGAGAGCGAACGCCCCGGTCGCGAGCGCCGGAAGGGACTTGGCACCCTGCGCGTGCAGCCCTTCGGCGAGCAGCCAGATGTGCGCCCCGTACGACGCCCACATCAGCAGCGTCCAGCCGGTCGCGACGGCGACCCCGCGCAGGGTGAGCGGCTGCTCCGGCGGCTCCCGCCGGGCCAGCCGGAACGCCCTGTCGATCACCGGGTTGAGCACCCTCGGATGCAGCAGGGCGAGCCCGACGGGCAGCAAGGCGACCGCCCACCCGTACGACCTCAGCGTCTGCGGGCTGGTGAACGGCAGCAGCACGATGGCCACGAGCAGGCCGGTCGCGACGTTGAGCACCATGACCAGCAGGGCGACGGTGCCGACCGGCCGCTTGGACAGCCCGTGCGCCTTGCCGAGCTCCATCTGCGCGACGACCGGCCAGACGCTGCCCGGAAGGTACTTGCCGAGCTGGCCGACGAAGAAGACGCGCACCGCGCCGGTCACCGTGATGTGCTGGCCGAGGTCCGCGAGCAGGGCCCGCCAGGCCAGCGCACTGAAGAACAGCCCGAGCAGCACGGCCGCGCCGGCCAGCAGCAGCGAGCGGACCGGGAGCTCGTGCCAGCCACTGCTGACGTGCGGCCATTGGTCGACCAGCGCCGCGACCAGGAGGCCGACCGCAAGGAGGACGAACCCGAGGCGCAGCGCACGCCACAGCCACGGCGGAGTTCGCACTGCGCTAGCCTACTGAGCCACTACGTACGCCCGCGTCACCGTTGGGAGAGCACTGCCGAGATGACGTCCACGCAGCAGTCCGCCGAGTCGCCCGGCACCGTCATCGGCAACCACACCCAGAAGTACACCGCGAAGAATCCGGCGATCCGGTGGCTCACCGAGCGCTGGGTCTCGCGGCTCGACGGCCTGGTGGAGCAGATCTCGCACGCGGCCAAGCCGGCGATCAACCCGCTCGAGGTCGGCGCCGGCGAGGGCGTGATCAGCCAGAAGCTCTACAACAGGTTCGGCTCCGCCGTCGGCATCGACCTGCCCGACGCGGGACTGCGCGCCGAGTGGCGCACCCGGCCCGGCCCGCACTACCTGCACGCCGACGCCGAGCAGATGCCGTTCAGCGACAACCAGTTCGACCTGATCGTCTGCGTCGAGGTGCTCGAGCACCTGCGCGACCCTGAGGCCGGGCTGCGCGAGCTGGCGCGGGTGTCGTCCCGGCACCTGCTGCTCTCGGTCCCGCGCGAGCCGATCTTCCGGGGCTGCAACCTGGTCACCGGCCGCTACGTCAAGGACCTGGGCAACACCCCCGGCCACCTCAACCACTGGTCGACCGGTCAGTTCGTGACGTTCGTCTCGCAGGTCGCGACCGTGCGCGCGGTCTCCAAGCCGTTCCCGTGGACCATCATCTGGGCCGAGCTACCCGACCGGTAGCCGGTCCCGCGGCACGGTCAGCGTGGGCCCGTCGACCAGCCTCCGGGCCCTGCGCCCGAGCAGGTCCCTGGCCCGGCGGCTCAGCAACAGCACCGCCATGGCGATCAGGGTGCCGAACGACCCGGCAAAGCCGAGCTTCTCCACGGTCGAGAGCCGATAGGTCAGCGCGACGGTGACCGGTCCGGTGCCGGTCAGCGGCACCCACATCATGCCGGGGCCGGCCGGATAGATCGGGGTCGGCTTCCCGTTCGCCGTGGCGTGCCAGCCCGGGGCGTCCTGCTCCTTGAACAGCACCCCGCGCGCTCCGGCAGTCGAGACCTGCCAGCTCTGCGGGTTGACGTAGGTCGCGGAGTCCTTGGTCGGTGCCGGAGCCGCTTTGACCACCGAAAGTAGCGCCCTGGCAAGGAAACCGGCCTCGGCCTCCGATC
>JAWWOL010000034.1:0-4367 GCA_033851695.1 Frankiales bacterium | reverse complement strand
CGGACCGGCCGTTGACGACCGGTCCGCTTCAGCTCAGTTCGGGCTGCTCGTCTAGGCGGAGCGCCTGCGGGTGATCTCGGCCTGTACGGCCCGGGTGCTGGCCACGGTGGCGATCGCCACGATGACGACGAAGACCAGCATCGCGGCCCTTGCCGAGACGTACTGGGTGGCTACGCCGAGGCCGATCACGGGTACGGACAGACCCACGTAGGCGCCGAGGAAGAAGCCGGCCAGCACCTCAGCCCTCGCCTCCGGGGGCGCCGTGGCACCGGCGGCGACGAGCGCTCCCCGGAACACCAGCCCCGCACCGGCTCCGGTCACGATCCCGCCGAGGATGAACGCGGCCAGGCTCGGGATCCACATGCCGATGGCGAAGAGAGCCAGGCCCGGGAGGAGCAGCACCGGGCCGAGCAGCAGCGTCTTGGCGAGAGTGGCCTTGCCCAGGGCGATCTGGATCAGCGCACCGCTGGCAAAGGCGGCGAAGGCCACCGCACCCGCCATGGCGTGCGAGCTGTTGTGCAGGGTCCCGGCGAGGAAGCTGGGCGCAAGCGAGTTGAAGACGCCGAAGACTGCGAAGCTTGCGATGCCTGCGGCGGTCGCCGCAGCAAACTGGCGGCGGGCGGCCGAGGGGACGGCGATGCGCTGAGGGCGCCAGTCGGGCGCGGGGACGACGGCCTCGGCGGTCTCGGGGGAGAACGCGACCAGGATGGCGAGCACGGCGAGGACCACGGCGAAGACGATGTAGACCACTTGCAGCGGATGCGGCGCGTACTGCGCCAGCACGCCGGCGGCGAGTGGGCCGACACCGATGCCGCCCAGGTTGGCGGCTGTCGCCACGATCTGTGCGCGCCGACCGTCGTACTCGCCCTTGCCGGTGGACATGCCGATGTGCAGCTCGGCGAGGTAGGCGGTGGCGGTGGCCGTCGTCAGGCCGACCGAGATGCCACTGACGATCCGCGCGATGATCAGACCCGCCAAGCTGGGTGCCACCAGGAAGATCACGGCACTTGCCACGTTGACCAGCAGGGCGGGGACGAAGATCCGCTTGCGGCCGACCCAGTCCGAGACGTGGCCGCCGAGGAACAGGCTGCCGATGACGCCGACGGCGTACACCGCGTACACGATCGTGATGGTCACCGTCGAGAAGTGGTCGCGACGCTGGTACAGCACGTACAGCGGGGTGGGCACTGCCGAGAACGCCATGTTGACCAGGAAGGCGATCGCCGCCGCCCAGAACCCGAAGGCATGGTGCCGGCGCCGCCTGTGCGGCGAGACTTCGCGCGGGGGAGCCGCGGCACTGGGTCCGGCGTAGGTCGATGTCATCGGTGCGTCCTCCTGGAGCGGGGTCAGGGCTGGTTCCAGGTTCCCTGCCCGGGGCTATGCTGTCCAATGAAGTCTTCGCACCATCTGCATCTATTTGGAGAATGAATGGAGCTGCGGCAGCTCGCGCACTTCGTGGCCGTGGCCGAGGAGCAGAGCTTCACCCGCGCCGCGGCCCGCAGCCATCTGGTCCAGTCCGCGCTGTCGGTGTCCATCCGTGCCCTCGAGCGGGACGTCGGCGCGGCCCTGTTCGATCGCAGCACCCATCCGGTCTCCCTGACCGACGCCGGCGAGGTGATGCTGCCGGAGGCTCGCCGCGCGCTGGCGGCCGCCGAGGCGGCGAGGGATGCGGTCGCCGCGGTCCAGGGGGGAGTCCGCGGGACGGTCCGGATCGGCATCATGCAGTCGCTGTCGCTGCTCGACCTGGGCTCCCTCCTGGCGAGCTATCAGCAGGCGCGGCCAGGTGTGCAGATCCTGCCAACGGCGGCACAGGGCGGATCGGCCGGGCTGGTGGCTGGCGTGGTCGAGGGGCGACTCGACGTCGCGTTCACCGCGATGCCGGGCGGCTACCCGCCGGGGATCTCGGCCTTTCCGCTGGCCACGGAGGAAATGCGACTCGCCTGCCCGCCGGGCCACCCGCTCGACAGAAGCGGCTCGATCAGCCTCGCCGAGCTCAACGCAGAGCGTTTCGTGGACTTCCCGCTCGGTTGGGGGACGAGGACCAGCGTCGACCTGCTGTTCGCAGGCGCCGGCCTGCACCGGGAGATCGTCGTGGAGGTGCCCGACGTCTCGACGCTGGTCGACCTGGTCCGGGCGGGATTCGGTCTGGCTCTGGTCGGCCCGTCCTGGATCCCGGAGGCAGAGCGGCGCTCGCTGCGCCGGGTCACCCCGGCACCGGTGTTCACCGTCTCGCTGATCACGTCGTCGGAACGACCACTGTCCGCTGCCGCCCGGACGCTGGTCCAGCTGGCCACCGACAGCCACCCGGTCGGCGGCGGCGGCACCTAGTCTCAGCGCGCCACGTGGTCGCCCGTCAGGGGCGGTCAGCCAAGGTCGGCAACCCGGCGCCGGACAGCTCGTCCAGCGCGGACTTGCGACCGGTCGCGGCCAGGAGCAACGCGATGGCCGGGCCCCGTACGGTCGGTCCGGTGCCGATGGAGAAGTCGACATCGCTGGGCTGCAGGGTCAGCCCAGCGACTCGGTTCTTGCCGCCGATGACGGTGTTGCTCCCGGCATAGAAGGCGAGAGCCCTCGTCACTTGAGCAAGCGGGTACTCCCTGCGGATGCCCAGCGGACGGCGGATGTCCTCCCCGTGGACGAAGGCCTCGCCGAGCCAGGTCGCCTTGGGTCCTGGAGGCGCCGTCTCGCGGGGTTCAGCAGCGCGGAACGCCGTCAGTGTCGCGGCAGGACCGTCGCCACCTTCAATCGCGACCTGCTGCGCCGTGAACTTGTTGAAGTCGAAGCCCGCCCCGGCGAACCGGATGGCAAACCGAGGAGGCGTCATCTTGGCTGCGGACAGCAGGTGGGCGAGCACGTCCGCCACGGTCCACTCGGTGCACAGGGACGGCGTCGACCACTCCGCGTCGCTGAGGTCGGAGACATCCTCGAGCAGCGCCTTGCGCTCGGCATGAACGGTGGGCCAGATGGAGTCGGACATGGTGGCTCCTAGATCGGCGGCGGTCGATGCGGCAACGAGGGAACTCGATGTCTCGCCCTGACGTCGAACGGGCCGCCGGCAAATCGACAGCCGGACCGACCGGTCGAGCGCAGGGGCAGCCGGGTGGCCATGCGGCTATGCTGCGGCGCATGCGAATCCTGGTCCTCGGTGCCGGGTTTGGCGGTCTCGAGCTGACCACGAGGCTGTCCGAGCAGCTCGGTGATGCCGCCGACGTCGTCCTGATCGATCAGAACGACGGTTTCGTCTTCGGTTTCTCCAAGCTCGACGTCATGTTCGGCAGGGCCGTGCCGGCTGCGGTCGTGCACCCGTACGCGGGGCTGGTCAAGCCGGGCGTGCGCTTCGTCGCTGCTGCGGTGCGCACCATCGACCCGCACGCCAAGCGGGTCGAAACCGATGCGGGGACCTTCGAGGCGGACATCCTGGTCGTTGCCCTTGGCGCCGACCTGCACCCAGCGGCAACACCGGGGCTGGTGGAGGGTGGGCACGAGTTCTACACCGTGGCTGGCGCCTTTGGCCTACGCGACGTGCTTGCCAATTTCGACGGCGGCCGCGTCATCGTCGCGGTCACGTCAACGCCGTTCAAGTGCCCGCCGGCGCCGAGCGAGACTGCCTTGTTGATGCACGACTACCTCGTCGAACGCGGCCTCCGTGACAGGTCGTCACTGGCGCTGGTCATGCCGATGGGCGTACCGATCCCGCCCTCGCCAGCCGCGTCCGAGGCATTGCTGGCCGCTTTCGCCGAACGTGGCATCGACTGGCACCCCGAACGGCTGGTACGCGAGCTCGACCCGGCCCGCCGGGTTGCGATCCTCAGCGATGGCAGCGAGATGCCGTACGACCTCTTTCTTGCCGTTCCGGTGCACCGCGCGCCGGCGGTCGTCGAGGCCGCCGGCCTGACTGTGGACGGCTGGATTCCCGTCGACCCGTTGACCCTGGAGACCGCGTTTGCCGGGGTGTACGCCATCGGTGACGTGACCAGCGTCGGCACACCGAAGGCCGGCGTCTTCGCCGAGGGCCAGGCCGCCGTCGTCGCCGATCGGATCGTTGCGCCGGTCCGCGGTGATGCGGCGTCGGCGGAGTACGACGGACATGGCATGTGCTACCTGGAGTTCGGCCGTGACCAGGTGGCCAGGGTCGAAGTCACATTTCTCAGCGGCGAACCGCCGCGGGGCGAGCTCGAAGGACCGTCGCGGGAGCTCGCGATGCAGAAGGTCGGGTTCGGTTCGAGCCGGATCGCCCGCTGGCTCGGCCCAGCATCACGCTGAACCGGCCAGCCAGGGAATCCACTCCGAGAGGCACCCGTGACCGTCACCCGCAAGCTGCGGATTGCCGTACTCGCAAGCATTGCGCACCGCACCCCGCCTCGCGG
>JAWWOL010000529.1:0-3514 GCA_033851695.1 Frankiales bacterium | reverse complement strand
GCAGGATCTCCGAGGTCGAGATGAAGTCTGGCCTCGTGCTGGTAATCGACAGCTTGCCGTTGGGCGGGGCTAGGGCATGCGTGTTTTAGGGATCAACGCGTTGTATCACGACCCGGCGGCGGCTTTAGTCGTCGACGGCGAGACTGTCGCGGCTGCGGAAGAAGAGCGATTCAGCCGCCGTAAGCACGGTAAACGGCCGGTTCCTTTTGCCGCCTGGGAGCTTCCGGAACTGGCCGCGCGCTGGTGCCTGCAGCGTGGTGGTCTCCGTGCGGAGGACTTGGACGCGGTCACCTACTCCTTCGATCCGGCGCTGCGGCTGCCACCACAAGAGCTCGGCGTAGTGGACCCGTGGGACGATCTGCGGCAGCAGTACGCAATGCGAGCACCTGAGTTTTTGGCGCACGCGTTGCCGGGGCTGGACCCGGCCCAGGTCTGCTTCGTCGCCCACCATGTCGCGCACGCGGCGTCGGCCGGCCTGGCCGCTCCGTTCGGCGGCGACACTGCCGTACTAGTCCTTGACGGTCGCGGCGAACGACACAGCCACCTGGCGGGCGAGTTTCACGGCGGACGGCTCGAGACACTTCATTCGCAGAGCTTGCCCCACTCGTTGGGACTGCTTTACGAGGACGCCACCGAACATCTCGGGTTTTTGCGCAGTTCGGATGAGTTCAAGGTGATGGCGCTGGCTTCCTACGGCAAGCCGCGGCACTTGAGCTATCTCAAGGAGTTGGTCCATGCCGACGGCCAAGGCGGATTCGTCACCGCCGGCGTGGACTGGAACACCATCGCAAAACAACGTCAGCCCGACGAACCGTGGGGTCCCGAGCACGCCGACTTGGCGAGCAGCTTGCAGACAGTGCTTGAAGAGGTCCTGCTCGAGCTCTCGCAGTGGCTGCACCGGCAAACGGGTAATCGGAACCTGGTGTTGGCCGGTGGTGTCGCGTTGAACTGCGTGGCGAATTCTCGGATCTTCACAACCGGTCCTTTCGACAATGTCTGGGTTCAACCGGCGGCCGGCGACGCCGGCACCGCGTTGGGCGGAGCAATGTACGCCGCACAACGAGCAGGCGACGCGATCGTCGAGTTCCCCGGAGCCGATCTGGGCCGCAGCTGGTCCGACGACGAAATCGAAAAGGTGCTGCAGACGGCCAGGGTTGCCTACGACCGCCCGGACGACATCGCGGCGGCGGTAGCCGACACGCTGGCCGCTGACGGCATCGTCGCGTGGTTCCAGGGCCGCAGTGAGTACGGCCCACGCGCGCTCGGCCACCGGTCGTTGATGGCCCATCCGGGACGAGAAAGCAATCTGCAGCGGCTCAACGATGTGAAGGGACGCGAGCAGTTTCGCCCGGTCGCGCCGATGGTGTTGGCCGATCGAGCACCGCAGTTGTTCAGTGGCGGCCCGATTCCGTCGCCGTACATGCTCTTCGTCCACGAAGTGGCGCCCCAGTGGAAGGAGCGGATCCCGGCTGTCGTGCACGTCGATGGCACCGCTCGGATTCAAACCGTCGACCCGTCCGATGAGCCGCTGGTTGCACGCATGCTAACGCTGTTCGAGCAGCGCACCGGCGTGCCGGTCGTCGTCAACACGAGCCTCAACACGGCCGGGCGACCGATGGTCGACACGCCGGCCGAGGCGCTGGAGTGCTTTGGATCCACACCGATCGATCTGTTGGCCATCGGGCCGTTCGCGGTGCGACGGGCGATGCCGTGAGAACCGAGCGACGGGGGACTGGGCCGGTGGCATCCGAGTTCGCGGCCTGCTCGGTGACGGTGGTCATCCCAACCATTGGACGGCTATCGCTCCGCGCTCTGTTGACCAGCCTGCGCGAAGCGGCCGAAGCCACCCAGTTGGCGCTGCCACCGGTTCGTGTCGTAGACGACCGTCCGGGCGAGGACCTGACTGCAACCACGCGCCTCGCCGCCGACGTGGCCCAATACCTGCCGCCGGCGGCTGAGCAGCGAGTGCTGCGAAGCGGCGGTCGGGGTCCGGCGGCGGCCCGCAATGTCGGCTGGCGAGACAGCGACACCGAGTGGATCTCCTTCTTGGACGACGACGTCGTGGTCACCGGCAGCTGGCTGAGCGACCTCACACGCGACCTGGCCTGCGCGCCGCCCTGTCTCGGTGGCAGCCAGGCTTTGATCGAGGTGCCCTTGCCCGAGGGCCGCCGCCCCACCGACTGGGAACGAGGCACCGCCGGTCTGCAAAAGGCCGACTGGATCACCGCTGACATGGCCTACCGGCTGTCGGCGCTTCGCGCGGCGGGCGGATTCGACGAGCGATTCCCACGGGCGTTTCGCGAGGACGCCGACCTGGCGCTAGCCGTGCTCGACGCCGGCTTCCAGCTCAGCCGGGGCACGCGGCGCACCGTCCATCCGGTGCGGTCCGCCGACGGGTGGGCCAGCCTGCGCCAGCAGCGCGGCAACGCCGATGACGTGCTCATGCGCCGGCTGCACGGGCCAGGCTGGCGCAGTCGCGCTCACGCCGCGCGTGGTCGACGTCCGACCCATCTTTTGGTCGTCGCAGCGGCGGTCGGCGCGGCCCTCGCGGCGGCCACGGGCCGTCGCCGTACGGGGGCTGTCATGGCGGCCGGGTGGCTTGCCGGCACAGCGGAATTCAGCTTCCGACGGATCGCTCCTGGCCCGAAGGACGGCCCGGAGTTGGCTCGGATGATCAGCACCAGCGTGCTGATCCCGCCGGCGGCCACCTGGTACTGGCTGACCGGCCTGATACGTCACCGCCACGTGAGGCCACGGGCGAGCAGCATCGCCCCGTTGCGGCGGGGCTCGCTCCCCGCCGCGGTGCTCCTGGATCGAGACGACACCTTGATCCGCGATGTGCCTTACAACGGCGACCCTTCCCTGGTCGAGGCCATGCCCGGTGCTCGGCTGGCACTGGACCGGCTGCGGGCGGTAGGAGTACCGCTGGCCGTGATCACCAATCAATCCGCGATTGGACGCGGGCTCCTCGAGCGTGAACAGGTCGAGGCGGTCAACGACCGAGTCGAGGAGTTACTCGGACCGTTCGACGCGTGGGCAGTCTGCCCGCATGTCGAGACAGACGCCTGCGACTGCCGCAAGCCACTGCCCGGCATGATCTACCAGGTCGCGCGCCAGCTGAACGTCGACGCCCAGGACTGCGTGGTCATCGGCGACATCGGGTCCGACATCGAGGCGGCCGCAGCGGCTTCGGCCCGCGGAATCCTGATACCGACGGCGCGCACCCGAGAGTGCGAGGTGCACGCGAGCATCGAGCGTGCGGTCGACTTGTCCTCCGCGGTGGCTTTGCTGCTCGATCGGGCCTGGTCGCCGTGAGCCGGACGGTGCTCGTCGCGCGCTTGGACAGCATGGGCGACGTGCTGATCTGCGGACCAGCGGTACGGGCTGTTGCGGCCAAGGCAGACCGCGTCATCATGCTCGCCGGGCCGTTGGGCGCCGACGCTGCTCGCCTGCTTCCAGGTGTAGCTGAGGTCATCACGTTCGAGGCCCCCTGGGTCGGAGACCCGGCAGCATC
>JAWWOL010000170.1:0-3289 GCA_033851695.1 Frankiales bacterium | reverse complement strand
GCTCCGCGGCCAGGCACATCGGTGCCCTCTCTCGTGGTTCCCGCTCAACTGCCGTTGCAGATCGGCGCCTTCACCGGCCGCGCCGGGGCGCTGGCTCAGCTCGACCAGGTGCTGGCCGATCCCGCAGGCCGGCCCGCCGCAGTCGTGATCTCTGCGGTCTTCGGCACGCCCGGGGTCGGCAAGACGGCGCTGGCTGTGCACTGGGCTCACCGGGTAGCCGGCCAGTTCCCGGACGGCCAGCTGTATGTGAATCTTCGTGGTTTCGACTCAAGCGGGCCAGCGATGACTCCCGCCGAAGGACTGCGCGGTTTCCTCGACGCCCTCGCCGTACCACCACAGCGGATCCCCGCCGACCTGGGTGCGCAGGCAGCGCTGTTCCGCAGCACGCTCGCGGGAAAACGGGTTCTGGTGGTGCTGGACAACGCACGTGACGCCGAGCAGGTCCGGCCGCTGCTCCCCGGCACACCCGGTTGCCTCGTGCTGGTGACCAGCCGCAATCAGCTCACCAGCCTCGTGGCGGCCGAAGGCGCCCATGCGGTGGCGCTAGATCTGCTCACCGTGGAGGAGGCCCGGCAGCTACTCGCCGCCCGGATCGGCGCCGGCCGCATCGCCGCCGAACCGGAGGCGGTCAGCGAGATCATCGCCCGGTGCGCGCGGCTACCCCTCGCGCTGGCGATCATCGCCGCCCGCGCCGCGGCCCATCCCGGCTTCCCGCTCGCCGCACTGACCCATGAACTGCGCAATGCCCAGGACGGGCGCGACGCGCTCGACGCGCTCGACGGCGGCGACGCGGCGATGAACGTGCAGGCGGTGTTCTCCTGGTCCTACCAAACCCTGGGAACCGACGCAGCCCGGCTGTTCCGGCTCCTCGGGCTCCATCCCGGCCCTGACTTCGCGACCTCCGCGGCGGCCAGCCTGGCCGGCATCCCGGTCGAACGGGCGCGGCCCCTGCTGGCCGAGCTCATCCGGGTCAGCCTGGTTACCGAGCACATCCCCGGCCGATTCTCCTTCCACGACCTGCTCCGCTCCTACGCCACCGGGCAGGCCCACGCCCTGTGCACTGAGGACGAACGCCGCGTCGCGGTGCACCGGATGCTCGACCACTACCTCCACACCGCCCACACCGCCAGCATGATCCTGAACCCGGCCCGGTATCTGGTCGCCCTGGCGCCGGCCAGACCCGGCGTGACCGTCGACGGTCTCGCCGGCTACCCGCAGGCCCTCGCCTGGTTCACCGCCGAGCACGCCGTGCTCGAAGCGGCCATCGGCTCCGTCTCCGACACGGAATTCGCTGCCTGGAGCTGGCAGCTCGCCTGGACCCTCACCAACTTTCTCGACCGGCGGGGACACTGGCGCGAGCTGGCCCAGATCCAGCGCACCGCGCTGGCCGTCGCGCAGCGGCTGGGTGACCTTCGGGGTCAAGCCCACGCTCGCCACAGCCTCGCCCTGGCTTGCTCCCGGCTGGGCCACCACGACGACGCCTGCACCCACCTCCAACATGCCCTCGACCTGTTCGGCGCGCTCGGGGACCGCATTGGCGAGGCTCACACCCATTGGTTCTGTTCCCATGTGGCCGAACAGCGGGCCCGTCCACTGGAGGCGCTCAACCACGCTCAGCAGGCCCTCGGCCTGTACCGGCTCGCCGGGCACCGGGCCGGGCACGCCGCCACGCTGAACGCGGTCGGCTGGTACCACGCCAGACTCGGGAACTACCGGCAGGCCCTCGCCGACTGCGAACAAGCCCTGGACCTCCAGCGTGACCTCGGCGACCGCTACAACGAGGCCAGCACGTGGGGCAGCCTGGGCTACGCCCACCACCACCTCGGCAACCTCCAGCAGGCCATCGATTGCTACCAGCACTCCCTCTCCCTGATGCGGGCGGTCGGGTACCGCCACGACGAAGCCGAGCTTCTCCTCAATCTCGGCGACACCCACCACGCCGCCGGCGACACCGCCCCGGCCCGCGACGCCTGGCAGCAAGCCCTCGAAATCCTTGACCAGCTAGGCCACCCCAACGCCGGCCAGATCCGCGCACGGCTTCACGCCCTCGATGCCCAATAGCCGCCGCGGCAGCGACTGCCGGGCTCGTAAATCCGGGCCGGCTGCGGCCGGGAAGGTGGATCCTCGAGCTCGCTCGCTGCGATGTGTGCATCGGCACCTCAACGCCCGGGGTATCGCAAGACCCGTACACCTGGACCGGTGAGGCCCGTCCTGTGGTTCGGCCTGTCTGCCAGGAACGGCCGCATCGAGATCATCAGAGCGCCACCTCAAGGCGCTCCTTCGCGAGCACCTCGGCCTCGACATCCTCATCAGCCTGCCCAAGCTCCCTCCGGGCGCGGAACAGCGCGACGGGCCCTGACCCCACCGAACTGATGGGAGGGCCACCCGAATCCAGGAAATCCTGGCTCGGGCCTCGCTAGAGCGCGTGTGGATGGTGAACGAGTGATTAGGGCGCGGGTCACCACTTTCCACGTAGGCGTCAAGCGCCGCAACGTGCGCAACGAGATCCTTTTCGTTGTTCTGCTTTGGTACGCCAAAGATCTGAATGCCGCCATCCATCCGCTGGGCTGTCCCCCTGAGCGGGATGCCGTCGGCGTAGGACGGCACGGGTAAGGTTCGGCCTGTCAGTCGGCCGCGAGCAAAGTCGTCAGCGTCCAGCCTGGTGACTGCGTGGGCGTCAAAATCGCTGCCAGCGCCGTTGTTGCAGTTCTTGCACGTGAGCAGGAGGCGACGACCGCCAACACCCTCCGGCGGTACGTGCTCCTCGGTCAGGATGCCTGCGAATACAGCGGCGCGGTTGCACGCGACCAGGCAGCACGGACAGGCGTAGTACTCCTCGTACTCGGGGAGTTGGTCAGTCATACCACGACGACCAGTGACCAGGCGCAGCCTCGGAGCGCCTTCGTCGAACCATCTCAAGCGCCTGTTTACGCCTGGGATGGTCGTCCCCCTACGCTTTGTCCGCGGCAGAAGCGGATGGCCATGCCGCACTGCGGCTTGCTCTCTCTAGGGTGCTTCCGTGAGCGTGGGGAAGAAAGCCGAGGGCGTGCGTCTATGCAAGATCAAGCGTCCTGGAGGCGTCTTCTGGTTCGATCTCCAGCAGGTCGCCCAGGACCCTGATGGTACGTGGCTGCGGGGTCCGGCCGGCTCACCATGGGGTGCTCCACATGACTGCGGCACCTTAGCGGTACCTGTTCTGGTGTTGCTGGCGGCGGACCGTCCGTGGGTGGCGTGGTGGGTCGGCGATCCCGCTGATCAACGGCTGGAGATCGACGTATGCCTTTCGCCG
>JAWWOL010000159.1:0-6584 GCA_033851695.1 Frankiales bacterium | reverse complement strand
CCGGCACCGCTCGGGTGAGCTGACCGTGCCCGCCAGCCTCGACGGCGTGGTGATCGCCGTGCTCGGCCTCGACAACCGGCCGCAGGCTCGTGCCCAGTTCCGGGTCGCGCGCGCCGAGGCGGTGTCGGTCTCGTACACCCCGCTCCAGCTGGCGACCATCTACGCCTTCCCCGAGGGCACCACCGGGGCCGGCCGGACGCTGGCGATCATCGAGCTCGGCGGCGGGTTCGGGCCGGACGACCTCGACACCTACTTCTCGGGGCTGGGCATCACCGGCCCCACCGTGACCGCTGTCGGCGTCGACGGGGCGGTCAACGTCCCGGGCGGCGACCCCCAGGGTGCCGACGGCGAGGTGCTGCTGGACATCGAGGTCGCCGGTGGCCTGGCCCCAGGAGCCGACATCGTCGTCTACTTCGCCCCCAACACCGACCAGGGCTTCCTCGACGCGGTGTCCACCGCGGCGCAGGCGACCCCGACACCCACGGCGATGAGCATCAGCTGGGGGCAGAGCGAGGACCAGTGGACCGCCCAGGCCCGCGCCGCGATGGACGCCGCCTTCGCCGACGCGGCCGCCCTGGGGGTGACCGTGACTGCAGCGGCAGGCGATGACGGCAGCGCCGACGGGTCGACCGACGGCTCGGCGCACGTCGACTTCCCGGCGGCGAGCCCCCACGTCCTGGCCTGTGGGGGGACCCGGCTCGCCGCCAGCGGGAGCACCGGGCAGGTCACCAGCGAGACGGTCTGGAACGAAGGGACCGGCCGCGGCGCGACCGGCGGCGGCATCAGCGACACCTTCGGCCAGCCCGCCTGGCAGGTCTCAGCCGGCACTCCCGGCGGCGGCCGAGGGGTGCCCGACGTGGCAGGCGACGCCGATCCGCAGACCGGCTACCAGGTCCTTGTCGACGGGACGCGGACCGTCATCGGCGGCACGAGCGCGGTGGCGCCCCTGTGGGCGGCCCTGGTCTGCCGGCTGGCCGAGGGCGCCGGCCGCCCGTTCGGCCTCATCGCACCGCTGCTCTACGCCGGGGTCACCGCGGGCACCACGCCGTACGGGTTCCGTGACGTCACCTCGGGGAGCAACGGCGCCTTCTCGGCTGGCCCGGGCTGGGACGCGTGCACGGGGCTCGGCGTCCCGGACGGCGCCGCCCTGCTCAGCCGCCTCACCCAGCCCTCGGCGACCCCCTAGCCAGCGATGAGTCCAGGTTTTGTCGGACGTCTGCTGTTGGGTGAACATCAGGTCGTTCCACCGCCAGGGTCTGGCGTGGCCGGCCTGGCCCGAGGCAGACTCGAGGTCACGACCGAGGCAGAAGGGCAGATCCGGATGACGGACACCGCCGCAGTCGAGCTCGACCTCGCCGCACTGGAGCCCTACCGGTCCGAGCTGACCGGCTACTGCTACCGGATGCTCGGCTCCGCCTTCGACGCCGATGACGCCGTGCAGGAGACCCTCGTACGGGCCTGGCAGGCGCTGGACAAGTTCGAGGGGCGGTCAGCGCTTCGGTCGTGGCTCTACCGCATCGCCACCAACGTCTGCCTCGACGCGCTGCGCGGGCGCACCCGCCGGGCGCTCCCGATGGACCTGAGCAGCCCGGTCCCGGCCACCACGGCGCCGGTCGACCAGCTGGGCGACGAGGCGTGGCTGACCCCGATCCCCGACGCGGACGTGGCCCCGCCCGAGGGCGACCCGGCGCAACGCGCGGTGTTCCAGGAGACGATCCGATTGGCCTTCGTGGCCGCGCTGCAGCACCTGCCACCGCGCCAGCGGGCCGTGCTGATCCTGCGTGAGGTGCTGTGCTGGCAGGCGACCGAGGTGGCCGAGCTGCTCGGGACCACGGTCGCCTCGGTCAACAGCGCCCTGCAGCGCGCTCGCGCGACGCTCGCCGCCCGCGACCTCAGCATCAACGGCGCGTCCGCCTCGACGGCCGGGCTTGCCGCGGAGGAGCGCAGGCTGCTCGCCCGCTATGTCGACGCGTTCGAGCGCTACGACATCGAGCGGCTTGTCGCGCTGCTGCACGAGGACGGCAGCATCTCGATGCCGCCCTACACGATGTGGATGCAGGGCCATGCCGAGCTGCTGCAGTGGTACGTGGGCTACGGCAAGGGCTGCGACGGGTCGCGGATCTTGCCGGCGTCGTCGCCGACCGCCAACGGCAGCCCGGTGATCGGGCAGTACAAGCCGGACGGCAAGGGCGGCCACGCCGCCTGGTCGATCCAGGTGGTCGAGATCTCCGACGGGCGGATCGCACACATCCACCACTTCCTCGACACGCGGCTCTTCGCCCGGTTCGGCCTACCGCTCACCCTCGACGACTGAGCGCGGGGGGCTGGCCAGCGCGCTGAGCCCGGCCAGCCCGAGCAGCATCTCCAGCGCCCCGTTCGAGGTTCGTACGGTGACCTGGGCGCTGCGCCGGCGGGCCGCGAGTGCCAGCCTGGCGAGGGCGTCGATGGTGGCCAGGTCAGGCTCCTCGAGCTGCCCCAGGTCGACCGCGAGCCGGCCGACCCCGCCGCAGTCGACCAGCAGCACCAGCTGCTCGCACAGGCGGGGCACGGCGTGTGCCGCGAGCAGGCCGTCCACCCTGATGTCGAGCCCACAGGTCCCTGCCGGGAGATCCGCGGGCTCCATGGCGGTCCCTCCCTCCGGGGCGGCAGCACCGCGTGTCCGCGGAGAAGTCGTGTCAGCAGAGGAGACGGCCTCAGCAGCCGGAAATCATCGGTGCGGGCGATGGCTCCGGGGCAGGCACGCCCTTGGTACGGTTGGCGACGTGGCCGACGCGACCGTGGACGAAGACCTACGCGCCGCCCGGCTGCTGGAGGCGCAGGCAAAGGCGGCCGTGCTCTTCGGTGAGATCGAGGACGCCGGCATCATCGCGCCCGGGGTGCTGGAGAGTGCCGCCAGCGATGCGATCCGCGACCTCGCGGCCGACCTGTTCGGCGTCAGCCGGCACTGGCACAAGCGGATCGTACGAGCCGGCACCAACACGCTGCAGCCCTACCGGCAGAACCCTCCCGACCGGCTGATCGAGGCCGACGACATCGTGTTCGCGGACTTCGGCCCGATCTTCGAGCACTGGGAGGCCGACTTCGGCCGCACTTTCGTCCTCGGCGACGACCCGGTCAAGCACCGGCTCCGCGACGACCTCCCCGTGGTGTTCGCCTCCGGCCGGCGCTACTTCCACGAGCACCCGCTGGTCAGCGGGGAGCAGCTGTTCGCCCACGTCGTGACGCTGGCCGAGCAGGCCGGCTGGGAGTTCGGCGGCCCGCACGCCGGCCACCTCGTCGGCGAGTTCCCGCACGAGAAGATCAACGGCGACGAGATCGAGTCCTACATCGCCCCCGGCAGCGACCAGCCGATGCGCCGGACCGACCGGGCGGGCCGCACCTGTCACTGGATCCTCGAGATCCACCTGGTCGACCGGCAGCGCCAGATCGGCGGCTTCTTCGAGCAGCTGCTCGACCTGTGAGCACCTGGCCGGGCCGTGGCCGGCCGCTCCGGTCGAGCGATTCAGCCTGATCGTGCCCCCGACCCGCCTATCGTGGGCGGAGCGCCCGTTGCAATGACGCCCGGGCGCCGTACGAGGAGGTTCGGCATGTCCACGAACGGGTCGGTCAACGCGGACCGGCTGGGTGAGGTCGCCGCCCAGGTTCATGAGCAGGTGGCGCCCGAGCTCGACCAGGGCACGGCAGCGTCGTTCGTCCGGCTGCTCTACCGCCGGCTCTCCCCCGTCGACCTCAGCAGGCGGGACCCGCAGGCCCTCACCGCCGCAGCGTGCTCCCTGCTCGACCTCGCAGCAGTCCGGGAACCGGGACAACCCCTGGTCCGGGTCACCGTCGACGGCCCGGAGACGGTCGTCGAGATCGTGACCGACGACATGCCCTTCCTGGTCGACTCCCTGGTGATGGAGCTGGCCCGGCAGCGGGCCCACGTCGACGTGTTGTTGCACCCGGTCGTCGCCCTGCGCCGCGACGCTGCCGGACAGCTGCGCGAGGTCGCCCTGGACAGCACCTCCTTGCCCGACGCCACGATCGAGGCGGTGATGCGGGTCGAGATCGCGACCCGCACGGTGCCGTCTCCTGACGATCTGCGCAGCACCATAGTCCTTGCGCTGCAACGGGTCCGGACCGTCGTCCAGGACTGGGCGGCCATGCGCGGGCAGGTGCTCGCCGCCGCGGACGACCTCGCCCGGTGGGGCGGACCCGACCGGATGGAGTCCGCGGCGTTCCTGCGCTGGCTGGCCGACGACCACCTGACGTTCGTGGCCGTACGCGACGTCGTCCGCGACGACGAGGACAAGGTGCTCGAGGTCAGCGGCTCCACCCTCGGCCTGGCGGAGGCGTTCGAGGAGCCGGCCGTCGGGGGACCGGACGAGGACCTGCGCCTGGGCACCGCGGTCACCCGCTCACCGGTGCACCGGCCGGCCCGGCTCGAGTTCGTCGGCATCCGCCGGTTCGACGAGGACGGTGTCTGCATCGGCGAGCGGCAGCTGCTCGGCCTGTCCACCAGCTCCGCTGAGGCGATGAGCCCGCGCGACATCCCGGTCCTGCGCCGCAAGGTGGCCGACGTCCTCACCCGCGCGGGGTTCCCGGCCAACAGCCACGACGCCAAGCAGCTGCTGCAGATCATCGAGGCGCACCCACGCGACGAGCTGCTGCGGTTGACCACCGTCGAGCTCTACGACACCGCGCTGCGGGTGATGGCCCTGGTCGAGCGACCCCAGGTCGGCGTGGTGCTGCGCCGGGCCCCCTCCGCGCGCTACGTCTCCTGCCTCGTCTACGTCCCCGCCGACCGCTACTCCCCCGTGGTCGCCGACCGGGTCGAGGCGGTGCTTCGCGAGGCCCTCGGCGGTACGGAGTCGGAGGCCACCGTCGTCGTGAACGACTCCCCCCTGGCCCGGCTGCACGTCATCGTGACGGTCGACCCGCACGCTCCCCATGACGTCGACGGGGAGGCCCTGCGGGTGGTGCTCGCGGCAGTGGCGCGGTCCTGGCAGGACGACCTGCTCGACGCGCTGATCGCCGAGCAGGGGCCCGAGCGCGGCGAGGCCACCTGGCGCCGTTACGGCCCGGCGTTCCCCGCCGGGTACGAGACGGAGTTCACCGCCGAGACCGCCGCCAGGCACGCGGTCGTCTTCGACGCCATGCCGGCGCAGGACGGCCTGCTGCTCGAGCTGCGCAGGACGGACGAGGGCCAGACCCGGCTCACCGTCTTCCGTACCGGATCGCAGCTGCGGCTCTCCGATGTCCTGCCGGTGCTGGAGAACTGCGGCAGTCGGGTGGTCGACGAGCGCCCGTACGAGATCCAGGTCGCCGGTGAGGCGACCCGCTGGGTCTACGACTTCGGTCTGGCCTACGAGGTCGGCGAGACCGGCCTCGAGGGGGTCGGCCGTCGGTTCGCCGACGCCTTCACGGCGGTGTGGCGGGGGGAGGCTGAGAACGACCCGCTGAACCGGTTGGTGCTGCTGGCCGGGCTGCCATGGCGCGAGGTCGCGGTGCTGCGGGCCCTGAGCCGCTACCTGCGCCAGGCCGGGTCGCCGTTCAGCCTCGACTACATGGTCGACGTGATGACCCAGCACCCCAAGATGGCCGGCCGGCTGCTGCGGCTCTTTCACGCCCGGCTCCGCCCGACCGGCACGACCGAGTCCGTGCAGGACGTCACTGCCGAGATCGAGCAGGCGCTCGACCGGGTGAGCAGCCTGGACGAGGATCGGATCCTGCGCTCGCTTTTCCTTGTGGTGCAGGCGATCCTGCGCACCAACCACTACCAGCGGACGGTGACCGGCCAACCCAAGCCCTACCTGTCGGTCAAGCTCGACCCGGCTCGGGTGCCCAACCTGCCGTTGCCGCGGCCGATGTTCGAGATCTGGGTCTACTCGCCGCGGATGGAGGGCGTGCACCTGCGCGGTGGCCGGGTCGCCCGGGGCGGCATCCGCTGGTCAGACCGGCGCGAGGACTTCCGGACCGAGATCCTCGGCCTGCTCAAGGCGCAGACCGTGAAGAACGCCGTCATCGTCCCGGTGGGGGCCAAGGGTGGCTTCGTGGTGAAGCGTTCGCCGGCCGACCGCGAGGGGCTGGCGGCCGAGGTCCTCGCCTGCTACCGCCTGCTGATCCAGGGCATGCTCGACCTCACCGACAACCTCGTCCCCGACGCCACCGGGCGGCGGACCGTGGTCAGGCCGCCGGCTGACGTGGTCCGTCACGACGACGACGACCCCTACCTCGTGGTGGCGGCCGACAAGGGCACGGCCGCGTTCTCGGACGTGGCCAACGGCATTTCCGGCGACTACGGCTACTGGCTCGGCGACGCCTTCGCCTCCGGCGGCTCCGCGGGCTACGACCACAAGGCGATGGGTATCACCGCCCGCGGCGCCTGGGTCTCCGTACAGCATCACTTCGCCGCGCTGGCAAGGGATCCGCAGATCGAGCCGATCACCGTGGTGGGCATCGGCGACATGAGCGGCGACGTCTTCGGCAACGGCATGCTGCTCTCCGAGCAGATCCGGCTGGTCGCTGCCTTCGACCACCGGCACGTCTTCCTCGATCCGTCGCCCGACGCCCAGACCTCGTTCGCCGAGCGGGCAAGGCTTTTC
>JAWWOL010000469.1:0-13078 GCA_033851695.1 Frankiales bacterium | reverse complement strand
CGATCGGGTCGGAGTAGCCGCCGTGGCCGTCCTGGTAGCCGGGCGCCTTGAGGAAGCTCACCGCCGGCAGGTGGTCCGGCGAGAGGTAGCCGCGCGAGATGGCGCCGACGAGGGAGTCGAAGTCGCTGGTGTCGTACTGGTGGTTCGCGGTGTCGAACTGGGGGGTGCCGTTGATCGTGGTCTGCGTGTCGGTGCCGATCGACGCCAGCGAGGCCGGCGCGAGGTGGTGCGGGTTGGCGGTGGAGGCGTAGAACTGGAACGGCTGGTGGTGGGCGATGTAGTCGTCCTTGTTGCCGTAGTTCGTGGCGCCTGCCGTGGTGCCGCCGGTGCCGCCGATCGCGGCGCCGACCGGGTGCACGGCGTTGCACAGACCCTGGTCGGCGGCAGGGGCGGTGGCGAACTTGCCCTTGAACTCGTCGGGGGTGAAGGTGGCGGTGCTCTGCGGGGCCGCCGCCGTGGCGGTGGCGAAGGTGGTCGTCGGCTTGAAGCCGCCCTGGAACCAACCCCAGCTCAGGCCGGCCGCGTTCAGGTTGTCGCCGATGTTCTTGCCGGTCAGCGAGACGGCGTCGCGGGTGGAACAGTCGTCGTAGTACGGCTGCGGGTCCTCGATCAACGACGTCCCGCCCTGACCGTCGCTCACGGTGTCACCGTTGACGTCCGCGCCGTTGATCATCTGGCCGACGCCGGCCGTGTTGCCGGACACGAGGTTGACGGCACCCGGCGCGGAGGGGCCGAAGGTGGTGCCGAACGAGTTGTCGCTCATCGCGTAGCGCTGGGCGTAGTTCCACAGCCCGGTGACGGTGTTGCCGTCGTAGTAGTTCATGACGTCGCTGGCCTGGCAGGGCACTCCGGTGCCGCTCTTGCCCTTGGCGGTGCCGACGGTCGTGACGAACTGGTCCATCTTGCCGCCGTCGAACGCCTTCTGCTCGTCGCCGTAGCTGTGGTCCTGGTCGCAGGTCAGCACGTCGCTGATGTTCGACGGGTCGAGACGGCGCGGGTTGACCCCGTTCGGGTTGTTGGTCAGCAGGGTGCCGGTGCCGCCTGCGCCCTTGGTGTTGGCCAGCCCGTTGACGCTCTTCGTACTCTGCGCCGCGGTGAACTGCTGGCCGGACGTGTTCGCCGCCTTCGGATAGGTGCCGAAGTAGTGATCGAACGAGACGTTCTCCTGGAAGATCACCACCAGGTGCTTGATGGGCGTCGTGGTGACGGTGGTCGTCGGCGCCACTGGGGCCTTGGCCCCGGCGTTCGTGGCCAGCTGCGGAAACGCGACCAGCACGGCCGAGCCGATGAGAGCCACGCCGGTGGCTCGTGTGCGGAGAGCGGACAACGTGAACCCCTTCAGGTAGTTGCGCCCCGCCGTCGCCGGGCGCGGGAGTGACGCTAGGGAGCCCGGCCGAACGGCAGATGACGCCTTGGCAACCGTTGCCCGTCGACGCGGCGACGAGGACACGAATGCGCGGACGGGGCCACCTCGGGCGTGGAGGACCGATCCGGGTAACGTCGAGACCGAGACCGTACGAAGGGGTCAGCGTGTCGACGTTCCAGACTTTGTACGACGCCCATCTCACCCTGGGTGGTCACGACATCACCTGGCGCGAGATCGTGGGCAACCTCTTCGGGCTGACCTCGGCGTTCGGCGGCCTTCGCCGCCGGATCTGGGCCTGGCCGGTCGGCATCGCCGGCAACGTCCTGCTCTTCACGGTGTTCATCGGCACCGCCCTCGGCGCGACCTCCGGCACCCATCCGCTGTACGGGCAGGCGGGACGGCAGGTGTTGTTCATCGCCGTGAGCGTCTGGGGCTGGTGGCGCTGGCAGCAGAACCGCGAGCACACCTCGCGGGCCGTGGTCCCGCGGTGGGCCTCAGCTGGGGAGCGGCTGCGGCTGCTCGGTGGCGGCCTGGTGGCGCTGTTCGGTTGCTGGGCGCTGTTCGCCGACATCGGCGCCGGCTGGCCGGCGCCGTGGTGGTACTACCTCGCCGACTCCTGGATCTTCGTCGGCTCCGCCCTGGCGACCTATGCGATGGCCCGCGGTTACGTCGACTTCTGGTTGTGCTGGATCGCGGTCGATGCGGTCGGCGTCCCGGAGCTGCTGCACTTCCACTTCTATCCGTCGGCCGCCCTGTACGGGGTCTACGGCGCGTTCGTGATCTACGGATTCGTTGCCTGGCTGCGGATCTCGCGGGTCGAGGTGGCGACGCCGGGTGCGGTCCCGCGCCCCGACGAGGTCCCCGCCTGACCGTGCCGGCCGGGCCGATATCCGCTCGCGGCGGAGACTGACCGGGACTACCCTGCGCCTAGACCGACTGCCGAGGCGAGGGAGAGGAGAGGCCCGATGAACGCTGTCCTTGCGCTGCCCAGCTGCCGCCACGTCTCGCCTTCTCCTTCCCTGGCGCTGCACGTGCGGGTCGCCGTCCGCTGACCGCAGGCCCGTCGTGAGGTGCCACCTCACCCACGGAGCCTTCGTTGAACTCGCTCAATCTTTTCGGCTGGACGGCCGAGGTGCACGAACAATGGCTTGCCCAGAGCTCTGAGAGTTGTGAACCAGCAAGGGTCGTACGCGTGGACCGCGGGCTGGTCACCGTTGTCGCCGCGGATGGTGAGCACCGCCTGCCGCTGGCCGGGCGGCTGCGCCAGTCCGACCTGGTCGTCGCCGTCGGTGACTGGGTAACCATCACCGCCGAGTGCGTCACGGGCCTGTTGCCGAGACGCAATGCCTTGGTACGCAGGGATACTGACGGCTCGGCGTGCGGCCAGGTCATCGCCGCCAACGTCGACCTCGTCCTCGTCACCGTGGCCTTGACCGAGGCAGTCCGGGTCCGCAAGCTCGAGCGCTACCTTGCCTTCGCCAGGTCAAGCGCGGCAGAACCCTTGGTGGTGCTGACGAAGTCCGACCTCTGCCTCGACCTGCCGGCCGCGGTGGACGACGCTGTCGCGGTGTCCGGCGGCGTGGCGGTGCACAGCGTCAGTGCCCTGACCGGTGAGGGTGTCGACGAGGTGCTGGCGGCCCTCGTGCCAGGGACGACGGTCGTCGTCGTCGGGCCATCAGGCACCGGCAAGTCGACGTTGGCCAACGCGCTCGGCGCCGAACGTGCGCAGCCGACGGGTGCGATCCGGGCTGACGGCAGGGGACGGCACACGACCACCAGGCGCGAGATGCTGCGGCTGCGTGGCGGGGCGCTGCTCATCGATACGCCCGGCCTGCGCTCCCTGGAGCTCTGGGACGCCGGGGAGGGCATCGCGTCGACGTTCACCGATGTGGCGGAGCTGGCCGAGCAATGTCGGTTCCGTGACTGCAGCCACCGTACGGAACCAGGGTGTGCGGTCAACGAGGCGGTGGACGAGGGGCGGCTCACCGGGGACCGCATCGACGGCTTCGTCAAGCTGCAGCGCGAGGAGGAACGCTTGGCGGCCAAGGTGGATGGCCGGCTCCGGGCCGAGCGCAACCGCCGGCAGCGGGCATTCCACCGGTCGCTGCGGGACCAGCCCTCCCGGTGAGCTGCCGGCGGCCCGGCCGTGGACGAGGGCCGGGCCGCCGAACTGCTCAGGAGGTGACGAAGGGGATCCGGGTCCAGCTCAGCACATCCTGGCTGTGCGAGTCGGCGTTGACGGTGACCTTGAGGTAGTTGTTGACCCCGGTCGAGCCGTCGATGGTGATGCGGGACAGGTTGGTCAGCGGGGTGGTGATGCCGTAGAACGCCAGCCAGGGCGACCCGGCGGCAAGCGGGGCGTCGCTGTTGTAGACGTGGCTGTCACCGTTGAACAGGTAGACCGGCCCGGCGAAGTCGCGTGCCTCGCGGGCGATCGCCGCCACGATGGGCTGGTAGCCGTAGTAGTCGGCGAAGCTCGGGTTGGCCACCGTCGGGTCGAACATGTCCGCCTGCGTGAGGATGCTGACCGCCCGGTCGTGGTGCGACTTGGCGGTGGCGAAGCTGTCGTGGATCTCCTGGATCACCGCAGCCGTACGGGAAAGCACCTCCGAGGTCTGCTCCGGCGTGGGCGCCGTCAGTCCGGTCCACGGTGCGAGGCTGTTGTTGCTGCCGGGGATGTTGACGGCGGCAAAGGCCACGTCAGCGCGCTCCCAGCTCACGTCCTCAGGGATGCCCTGTGCCGCCTGGCTCTGGACCGGGACACTGTTCTGGCCCAGGGTGCGGCCGGGGTTGGGGAAGAACACCTGGCGGATCATCGCCAGTCGCTCGAGCGGGTTGTACGAGCCGTTGTTGGCGCGGTGGCAGTCGGTCCACTCGTTGTCGCCGATGGTGTAGACGAGCGGGTCCTTGAAGGCGGCGAAGTCGGTCTTGATCGCCTGGAAGTAGTCGTCGCTGCACACCGACGAGCCGCTCTTGATGTCACCGAGGTGGTCCACCCACTGGACGTCGGGGTCGGCGTTGATCTGCTGCACGACGTTGGGGAAGTTGGCGATCTGCGCTGCGCCGTAAGGGATGTCGCCGATGACGGCAAACGTGTAGCCCGACTTCTCGTGACCGCCGTCCTTGGCGACCGCAGCCCCTTGCAGGGTGGCGACAGCCAACGAGCTGGCGGTCAGGGTGGCGAAAGCGGCGCGGTGCCAGGGCTTCATGGACGGGCTCCTCGTCAGTGGCGGCGTGCCGCCTGCCAGGACAGAGGCGGCGTCCGCGACTGTGCCGGAACGGGGTGACCGCGTCGTGAACGGGGCCCGTCGGTGAGATGACCCTTGGGCAAAGGGCCGCGCAGGTCAGGGCCTGCTGTAGACCGCGTAGAAGTCGCGGGTCGAGGAGGTGTCGTACCGGTCCGCCCTCGGCACCATGTCCGGCAACAGCCTGCTCTCGGTCTTTCCGGGCCCGGCGGCCTGGTTGTACTTGATGAAGGTTGTCCACGCCGGGTTGATGTCCAGCTCCATCGCGCGAACGGCTCCGGCCCGCTGCAGCAGCTCCGCCAGCGTCGCCGCGGACAGGCCGTCCCCGGCGGCGAACACCGCCGACCCGTCCCTGGTCACCCCGACGCCGGTCCGCCAGACGAACGCCTTGTAGGAGATCGTCTTGCCCCAGCGCTGGCCGGTGTTGTCGTTGATCGAGCTGACCACGTGGCCCTGGTCGACGATCAGCAGGAGGTTCTGCCGCACACTGGCGACGGCAGGCGTCATGTGCACGTCGGTGCCCCAGGTCCCGACCTGGACGCGTCCGTCGGTAGTCGTGATCATGGCGGCGGCGCCGTTGCGCAGCGGCGCCACGGTGCGGCCCTCGTCGTAGAAGCCGCCCTTGGCGTCGCCGAGCCGGAAGGCAGAGTTGTACGCGGCGAGGAGGCCCACCCGGCGCGGCCCGGTGAGGTCCGAGGGGAGCGACCAGGGACCACCGCCGGGCTGGTCGGTGCCAGGGTGGTAGACGGTGCGCAGCAGCTTCTGGTTCATCCACACCACGGCCGTGGTGTAGGACGTGTGGACGTCGTCCGGCCGCAGGTAGGCCACGTCCATCGCCGGCAGACCGTGCACTCGCGCGAGCACCTGCCACACGCCCTCCTGTGGCAACGCCGGTGAGGCGACCGGTTGGACGTTGACCGGCGACAGAGGGCCGGGAGCATGCGTCGTGGCCTTGGCCGTCGGGGCGGTCGGCGCCGGAGCAGTCACCGGGGAGGCAGGCGGTGCCGAGGGGAGCGCTAGGAGCGGAGAGTTCGGGTGGGGGGTCCCGCCGACCTTGGCCGGGTGCAGCCGGTACTGCACGTTCTCCGCCCACGTCACCAGGCCACCGCCGCCCTGGCCACGGACCCACTCGGCCACGCGGGCGGCCTCGGAGTCGGTGCCCCGGGCAGTCATCGCCCGGAACAGCGACCACTCCCACGGGCTCACCACGAGCAGCAGCGCGATCAGCCCGGTGCCGAGGCGGAGCAACCAGCGACGCCGGCGCCGTCTGGGCGGCGGCCCGGGAGCCGTGGCACCGGCTGGGCTGCTCGGTGGGCTGCCAGGCTCGGGGAGGGTCCCAGCACCGTCTGAGGTCCGCATCGGCGGACCGTACCGGGAGGGAGGACAAACGCGCATGAATTCTCAGCGTGCTTTTAAGGCATTCTGAGCCGGAGAACATTTGCCAGCGTGCGTTCATGTTCCGCTGCCTAGGGTGACGCGGTGAGCCACCGAGCTGAGGACGCCGTCGGAGCCCAGCCGGCCGCACGAGCGATGAGGGTGCTGCCGCCCGTCCTTCTGCTCGTGCTGGCCCTGCCGCCCCTGCTGCGCCAGCCGCTCTGGTACGACGAGGTCGCCACCAAGGACGCGAGTCGTCGTTCACTCGGTCAGCTGTGGCACCTGCTGCAACACACCGATGCCGTCTTCGGCTGCTACTACTTTCTCATCCATCTGCTGCTGGTGGTCGGCACTTCCGCATGGTGGCTTCGGCTGCCTTCGCTGCTCGCCACCCTCGCCGCCGTTGTCCTCGTCGGACGCATCGGCAGGCACCTGCTGGGCGAACGCATGGGCGTGCTGGCCGCCGTGCTCTTCGCGGTCAATCCGTTCGTCCTCGCCTACGCGCACGATGCCCGTCCATACGCCTTGGCGCTGCTCGGTGTGACGGCCGCCGCAAGCCAGCTCCTCCTGCCGCGTACGGGCAACGCTGTCCCCGTCCGCTGGGCAGCCTGGGCCTCGTTCGCCGTCGCCGCGCATCTGTTCGCCGTGGTGTCGGTCCTGCCCCAGCTGTGGTTGCTGCGCAGTCGGCCGCCGAGATGGCGGCTCGCGGCCCTGCTGCCCCTGGCCACGGCCGCAACCGTGGCGGCGGTCACCGTGACCCAGCGGGGGCAGGTGGGCTGGCTCAGCCGACCGGCGTGGTACGCGCTCTTTGCCGGCTGGGCAACGCTTTCCGGCGGGTGGTGGGTGGCGGCGCTGCCCGCGATCGGTGCCGTCGTGGTAGTCCGCTACCGGACGAGACCCTGGTCGACCGTCGTTGCCTGGGCTGTCGCGCCGCTCGTCGTCCTCCTCCTCGCGTCGCTGGTAACACCGGTCTACCTGCCCCGCTACCTCATCGAGATGACGCCGGCCCTCGCCCTGCTCTCGGCTGTCGGGGTGAGGGAAGTCCTGGCGGCAGCCGCTGCGCCCAGGGCGGCCCTGGCGGTCCGATCGCTCGCGTCTGCGATCGCGGTCGTGGTTGTGGTTGTCGCCGTCCTCCAGGCCCAAAAGCCTTACCAGTACGAGAATCTCCCCGCCGCGGCGGACTTCATCCGGGACTCGGCGGCGCCGGGGGACGGCCTGGTCTACCTGGGGGACACGACACGACTGGCGCTGGGCGACGCGCTGACGGCCGAGGTGGCCGGACCGCTCTCGGAGGACGGGCCGGTTCCTGTCGACCTGCTGCTCGACCCGAGAAGCGAGGCGGTCTCCACCGGAGTCCTCCAAGCCACGTCGATGTCACCCGTGGCCGCGAAACCGGTGCTGGATCGGGCCAACCGCGTGTGGGTCGCGTCCTGGGCCGGCGCCGGCGCCGTGCCCAGCACCGACCCGACGACCCGCACCGTGCAGGACGTACTCAGGCACGGCTGGTCGACCGTCGCCGTCGAGTCCTTCGGCAGCATGCAGATCACACTGTGGCAACGCGGACACGGGGCCTCGTGAGGGGCGAGGGCCTCAGCTCGACCCGGTGCAGCTGCCGTTCAGCCCGATCATGCCCTGGTAGGCGGGCAAGATCGTCATCCAGGTCGCCGGCTGACCTTCCCCCGGCCCTCAGTGCGGCCGCTCGAGCGAGGCAATGAAAAAACCAGGCCCAGAGCGTTGCTCCGACCTGGTCTTCACATGGTGCGCCGCCAGGGACTTGAACCCCGAACCCGCGGATTAAGAGTCCGCTGCTCTGCCAATTGAGCTAGCGGCGCGCGTCGTCGATGCTAGCAGCAACGGGCGCGGTTGCCGAAACAGGCTCGGGGCGCCACCTCCGCCAGGCCACGCCGAGCAGGACGGAGAGGGCGACCGAGGCGAACAGGCCGGTGAAGCCGGCCACGACGTCGGTCACCCAGTGGTTGCCGGTCGCGATCACCATGAACGCCATGACCGCCACGTTCAGGGCGAGCAGGAACCGCCACAGGACCGAGCGGGTCGTGGACCACACCGCGTACGCGGCCCAGGTCGCCCAGGCGATGTGCAGCGACGGCAGCGCCCCGTACGGGTTCTCCGAGGCCGTCATCCCGTGCGACCCGCCGCCGCCCAAGGTGTGCACCCGGGCGATCGTGTCGTAGATCCCGAGCTCGGGCAGCAGCCGCGGCGGAGCGGTCGGCCAGAGCCAGAAGACCGCCATCGCCGCCAGGGACACGATCAGCAGTGGGGTACGCAGCCGGCGGTAGGCCTCGTGCCGGTAGAAGTAGACCCACAGCAGCGCCCCCACCGGGACGACGAAGTGCATGAGGTCGTAGTAGAGGTTGCCGAACACGATCAGCCCGCGTCCGTGACTGGTCCAGGCGTGGTTCAGGGTCCGCTCGAAGTCGACGTGCAGGGTCTTCTCGAGGGAGAGAATCGACCGTCCGTTGTGCAGCGGATTGCGCCGCGGCGCCCGGTCGGCCACCCAGGAGTAGACCCAGTAGCCCCCGGCGATGAGCATCAGCTCGAGCCACCACGGCGACCGCTTGGGGACCGTGGCGGCCTCGGGCTCCGGCGCGTCCAGCAGGTCAGTCACCGGAGTCACCTGCCCCGGCCGTCGTGACGACATGCGCCCGCTGCTCGGTGGCGTTGGCCAGCCCGACCACGCAGTAGGCCGCCGCCAGACCGGCCGCAAGATCGAGCACCACCCGCCCCGGGGAGACCGTCAGGTGCTCGTGCAGCAGGGGTACGGCGATGGCGATGGCGACGATCGGCTCGACCACGCTCAGCGATGCGATCCCCGGCGCCATCCGACCGGCCTGGAAGGCGTTCTGCGACAGGACCAGCGCCGCGGCGCCGAACGCGGCGAAGGCGTAGAGGTGCCAGTGGGAGACCAGGGCACTCACCCCGTGGCTCAGCTGCCCGGCGCACACCTTGAGCAGCACCGACGAGCCACCGACCATCAGCCCCGCCGCGGCCCCGTACCACCCGGCGGACACCCCTGGCAGCCGGCGGCCCACGAGCGCCGCCAGGACCGTCAGCCCGGCGATCGCAGCGCCGTACGGGAGGAAGCGCATGAAGCTCACCTGCTGCCGCCCGCCGTGGGTGTCCAGCATCACGACCAGCACGCCGAGCGCGGCCGAGCAGCCGATGGCCAGCGCCAGCTCACGGCGGTGCGGCCACTCGTGGGCGACCGCGGCGGCGAGCCCGACCGCCATCGCGACCCCGGTCACCAGCAACGGCTGCACCAGAACCACCGAGCCCCAGCGCAGCGCCAGCCCCTGCAGGGCCACTCCGGCCACGTCGGCCAGCGCTCCGAGGAGCCACCACGGGCGTACGGCCAGCTTGAGCATCAGCGACGGCGACCCGACCCCGTGGGTGGTGACCGCTCCGGCCTCGCGATGCTGGGTGACCGACGCCGTGGAGTAGCAGAACGCCGACGCGAGGGCGACACCTGCCGCCGCCCACCTCACCGCGCGGCGAGACCGTGCTCGCGCAGCGGACCCATGGTGTGGCCCGCGTCCTCGACCAGGTCGATCAGCCCGTCGAGCGCGCCCAAAGTGTTGCGCCACGATCCGGGCGCCGACGTGCAGTCGGAGTCGTGCAGCAGGACGGTCCCGCCGCCGCGCAGCTTGGGCGCGAGGGTGTTGAGCACTCGCTCCGGCGTCGCCCGCGCCTCCCAGTCACGTCCCCACGTGGTCCAGAGCACCGGCGTCAGGCCGAGCCGCCGCCCGGCCGCGACGTCGCCGGCAGTCATCACGCCATAGGGCGGCCGGTGATAGGTCGGCGCGGTCCCGGTGACCTCGTGGATCAGCCCGGCGGTGCGCGCCAGCTCGTCGTGGACCTGCCCCGGGGGGACCCGCAGGTGGTTGCGGTGGGTCCACCCGTGGACGGCGATCTCGTGACCCTCGTCGACCATCCGGCGGGCGATGTCCGGAGCGCCGATCAGCATCTGGCCGAGCAGGAAGAACGTCGCCTTGACCTTGCGGGTGGCCAGCAGGTCGAGGAACTGCGGCGTCGAGGCAGGATCGGGTCCGTCGTCGAAGGTCAGCGCCACGTGGTCGGGCCAGCCCTTGCCGGACAGCCCCGGCCACACGGCGCGGCGCAGGGGCGCGATGCCGGTCAGCGACGGAGCCGCATGGGCGGCGGCGAGCAGGGCGGTGGCGCCCAGCGGGACCAGCCCGAGTCGACGTGCCCGGGTCAACTGGAGCTCGGCGCGCTGGGCAGCAGGGACTCGGTCAGACCGGCCGTGCTGGCCTCGCGCTGTATGTCCACGAGGGCTGCCCGCAGCTGCTGCGGGGTCATGGTCCGACCGTCGATCAGGACGTAGTCGCCACCGTGCAGGGTCAGCGTGGTGCCGGAGGCCTTGACCACGTGGCTGGGCGAGATCAGCGACTCGTCGGACCACAACGCCTTGAACTGGTCGCCGGCGCCGATCCGGTGGTGGTCGGCCATCGCCACGATCTCGCCGTGGTGGGTGAGCGCTGTGCCGGTGACGGCGTTGCGGTCCACCCGGTTGAGGACCCCATGGGCCAGCAGCACGACGGGCACGCCGCGCAGCCGGGCTGCTTCTACGAGCGGGCGCTGGGCCTCGAGCAACGTGGTGTCCACGGCGAGGGTGACGTGACCGGCGCTCAAGTCCTTGGTCCAGTCGGCGGCGACGGAGGTGTCGGAGGGGCGTACGGCGACATAGATCGACGACTTCGACACGTCGGGGCGGTAGGCCGCGCCCATGCCGGCCGCGGACGCGACGGGGACGAGCTGCAGGCCGACGCCGGTGGCGAGGACGAACGCGGCAGAGCCCTGCGCCATGCGCCGACGGGCGGGGTGTGGCCGCGGGCGCGGCGAGGACGGACCGCTGATCGGGCGGGTCACGTCGTGCGGGGAGACACCCCGGCGGCGGCGCGCCGGCGGGCGTACCGGGTTGGTCTTCGCGGGGACGACGGCGACCTCGGCCGGCTCGGCGACGAGGAACTGGGTCGGGCAGCTGCCGAACATCGCAGAGGCGGCGGCGACCAGCTCCTCGGCCCGCTGGGGCGTCAGCATCGCCAACGCCTCGGGCAGCGTCGGGACGGAGCAGGCGTGGAACGCGACGCCCGCCTGGTCGAGGACGATCGAGTTGGCGGTGCCGTGGCCGGGGATGCAGTTGCGGCTGACCACCGGGACGCCGCTGGCGAAGGCCTCGAGGCAGGTCATGCCGCCGGCGTTCTGGATCAGCACGTCGCTGCTGGCGACCAGCTCGGGCATCCAGTCGACCCAGCCGAGCGCGATGCAGTTGGGCTCGGCCGCGAGGCGGCGGCGGAGGTCCTCGTTGCGGCCACAGACCACGACCGGGGTGAGGCCGGGCGTGCCGGCGAGCTCGCGTACGGTGCCGATGACGTTGCCGACACCCCAGGACCCGGCGACGATCAGCGCGAGCCGGTTGCCCGGCGTGACGGCGAGCCTCTGGCGGACGAGGGCGCGCCGGCCGGGTGGCAGCGGGCGGAACTTGGCGGCGACCAGCGGCTCGACGACCTCGACCCGCGGCGCGCCGAGCTCCTTGGCCAGCGATGCGGTCTCGGGGTGCAGCGCCAGGTGCAGGTCGATGTCCTTGTTGACCCACAGCGTGTGCACCGAGAAGTCGGTGAGGACGGTCGCCAGCGGCGTGTCCAGACGACCCTGGTGGCGCAGCTGGCCGAGGGTCTGGCTGGCCAGCGGATAGGTCGAGACGATCGCGTCGTAGTGCTGCTTGGCGATCACCTTGGCCAGCGCGCGCTTGGCCGTGGACGTGTAGAACGTGCACACGTGCTGCGCGAAGCGGAACCGCTCGATGGTGGAGTAGAGCAGCTGGTAGGTCCGCGGAGCGACGCTCAGCTGCTTGCCGTAGAACCAGCGCACGAACCAGCCGGTGCCGGCCGGCAGCGAGGCGAGGTAGTCGACCACGTCGACCGCGATGCCACGGGTCTGGAAGCGCCCGGCCAGCTCCTTGGCCGCGCCGTCGTGTCCGGCACCCATGCTCGCCGAGACGATGAGCACCCGGTCACCTGCACGTAGATCACCCAGCAAGGGTTTGTCCTCTGCTCGTCCGGGGGACTTGTCCGGCACCGTCCGGCGGTGAGCTGGACGTGCGGAGCCGTGCCTCGGTCCACCCCATGGGGCGTCAGTCTACGAGAAAGCCGGGATATTGGGTGAGTAGACGTGCTTAGCTCAGCACATCCTTGCGGAGGAAGTGCCGCCAGGCTAGACCGAACAGCACGATGCTGTAGCCAACGGAGTAGAGCGCACCCTTGGTCATCGCGTCCCACGACACGCTCGGGCCGAGCGCATCGACCCAGGAGTACTGGTAGTGGGTGGGCAGTCCCTGCCGCAGGTTGCCCAGCGCGGACACGGCGTCCAGGATGTTCGACACGATGACCAGCACGACGGCGCCGCCCACCGCCCCCAGCGGCGCGTCGGTGTAGACGCCGAGCAGGAAGGCGAGCGCGGCCACGAAGAGCATGACGACCGCGAGGTAGCCGATCACGATCAGCAGCCGTACGAACGCGGTGCCCGTCGGGATCGTCGTCCCCAGCGGCGAGCGGGCGGCGTGCCAGCCGAAGCCGATCCAGCCGGCGAGCAGAGCCACCGCAGTCAGCAGCACGATGGCGAACAGCCCGAAGCCGAGCGCGACGACCAGCTTCTGCCGGAGCAGCCGAGCGCGGGGGACCGGCGCGGCCAGCAGGTAGCGCAGGCTCGACCAGCTCGCCTCGGCCGCCACCGTGTCGCCGGCGAACAGCGCGACGATGACCACCAGCAGGAACCCGGTGGAGGCGAACAGCGTGAACAAGGTGAAGTTGGGCGCCCCCACGGTCGCAAGGTCGACCAGTCCCGGTGTGCCTCCGCCGTTGTCCGGACCACCGGCCTTGAACGCCAGCAGGAGCAGGAAAGGCAGCAGCACCAGGAACCCGAGCGCCAGCTGCGTCCGGCGGCGCCGGAGCTGGCGGATCACCTCGACCCGCAGCGGCAGGGTGCGGGCCGGGTTGTAGCCGGCCGCCGCTCCCGTACGGGGGTCGGTCGCCTCGGGCGGCGGCGCTGCGGCCAGCCC
>JAWWOL010000465.1:0-5814 GCA_033851695.1 Frankiales bacterium | reverse complement strand
GCGCGGCGGCTTCCCGCATGGAGATGACGCCCTGCTGCTGGATCGCCTCGAGGATCAGGCGGCGACGCTCGCTGACTCGCATGCCGGATTGTAATCACAGCGGGTACCACTTGAGCGGAACCGCTCAGTTATCTGATCGTGCCTTGACAAGGGCTGGCCACGCGAGCACAGTTTCGGTCGATGTTGTGTCCGAATGACCGCTTCCCGCCTCCTGGAGAAGTGCACTCGATCACTTTGTCCTTCGCGGTCAGCCCTGCGGGGTTAGCCTGGACACGCCCGCGGCGCCTCAGGTCGCGGCGCTCCGGGTCGCAACGAGCACGGGAGGTGGAGCCGCATGACCGACGTGGCCATGACCGTCCTCGGCGCAGCCGGTGAGCCGGCGCCCACCTCGGTCTTCAAGACGCAGCTCCAGCTCTCCGACGGGCGCGAGCTGTTCTACTTCGACGAGGTGGAGACCGACCGGTCCGCGCCGGACAGACGTGACCTGCCGACCACAGAGACCAACAGCCTGATCCGGCTGGACCCGGTGCTGGGCGAATGGACGGTCATCGCGTCGCACCGGCAGTCCCGCACCTACCTGCCACCGGCCGACGAGTGCCCGCTGGACCCGTCGACCCCCGAGCGGCCGACGGAGATCCCGGCGTCGTCCTACGACGTGGTCGTCTTCGAGAATCGCTTTCCCTCCCTGGCACCCGGGCCGATCACCGAGGACAGCGGGACCGCCGCTCCGTTCCGCTCGCGTCCGGGCAACGGCCGGTGCGAGGTGGTGTGCTTCACGTCCGACCACAACTCGTCGTTCTCGGCGCTGCCGGCGCACCGGGTGCGGCTGGTCATGGACGTGTGGGCCGACCGTACGGCGGCGTTGTCGGCGCTGCCCGGCGTCGAGCTGGTCTTCCCGTTCGAGAACCGCGGCGAGGAGATCGGTGTCACGTTGCACCACCCGCACGGGCAGATCTACGCCTACCCGTTCCTCTCGCCGCGGGTGGCCCGCCAGATCGCCGTCGCGCGTGAGCATCTGGATCAGACCGGCAGGATGATCTGCTGCGAGGTCGTGGCGGCAGAGGCTGCGGACGAGCGGGTGGTCGGGTCCTCCGAGCACTGGGTGGCGTTCGTGCCGTTCGCGGCCCGTTGGCCGTACGAGGTGCACCTCTATCCGCGTCGCCACGTCGCTGACCTCACCGAGCTGACCTCGGCCGAGCGGGACGAGTTCTCGGTCCTCTACCCCGACGTGCTGCGTCGCTTCGACAAGCTCTTCGACAAGCCGATGCCGTACATCGCGGCCTGGAACCAGGCTCCGGTCCACGAGGAGCGCGAGCTGGGCCACCTGCACCTCGAGCTGTTCTCGTCCCGGCGTTCGGCCACCAAGCTGAAGTTCCTGGCCGGCAGCGAGTCGGCGATGGGTGTGTTCGTCAACGATGTCACTCCCGAGGATGCCGCGAGGATGTTGCGCGATGCCCTCTAGCCCCGGTGAGGAGCCAAAACTCGTGGCAGCGACGGATCAGATGAGGGTCGAAGCGGCTGCCGCCGGGTTCGAGGCGGCGTACGGGTTCGCACCCGCGGGCGTGTGGGCGGCACCCGGCCGGGTCAACCTGATCGGTGAGCACGTCGACTACAACGGCGGCGTCATGCTGCCGTTCGCGATCGACCGCGACCTCCGGCTGGCGGCAAGGCTTCGTGAGGACGGCGTCTTCCGGGCGGCCTCCGCCCAGAGCGAGGGCACGGTCGAGATCGCCCTGGACGACGTCGCCGAGGGCACGGTGGAGGGCTGGCTCGCCTACCCGGCGGGGGTCGCGCGATACGTGCGCGACCTCGGTGGTCCCGGCGGCGCCGACATCTTCATCAGCGGCGACATCCCCGGCGGGTCAGGCCTTTCCTCATCCGCAGCGTTGCTCTGCGCGACGGCAGTGGCCATGGTCGACCTCGGTGGCGTGCAGATCGATCCGCTCTCGCTGGCCCTGCTGTGCCAGCGGGCCGAGAACGTCGTCGTCGGTGTGCCCTCGGGGATGATGGACCAGACCGCGTCGATGATGTCGACCGCCGGCCACGCCCTGATGATCGACGCCCAGGGGCCACGGGTCGAGCAGGTCCCGTTCGACCCGGCGGCCGAGGGCCTCACCGTCACTGTCCTGGTGACCAACGTCGTCCACGAGCTGGCCGACGGGCAGTACGCCGAACGCCGGGCGGCCTGTGAGCAGGCCGCGTCGATCCTCGGTGTCGCCACCCTGCGCGAGGTGGTCGGCCTGCCGCTGGGCGAGATCGAGGACAAGCTGCAGGACGCCGTGTTGTTCAAGCGCACCCGCCACGTGGTGACCGAGATCGAGCGCACGCTCAGGGCGGTCGACCTGTTGCGGGCGGGCGACCTGCTGGCGGTCGCCCCGCTGATCAGCGAGTCGCACGTGTCCCTGCGCGACGACTACGAAGTTTCCTGCGCCGAGCTCGACACGGCGGTCGAAGCCGCGCTGTCCGCCGGCGCTCTGGGCGCCCGTATGATCGGCGGTGGGTTCGGCGGCTCCGCCATCGCGATCGTCCCGGTCGCCCTGGTCGGCGCCGTCGACGAGGCCGTTCACACGGCGTTCGCTGAACGAGGCTTCCGCGCCCCGGCCGTCTTCGACGCGCTGCCGGCACCGGGGGCGCGGAGGATCACGTGAAGTTGCTCGTCACCGGCGGTGCCGGCTACATCGGCAGCGTCGTCACCGCGGTGCTCCGCAAGGGTGGCCACCAGGTCACCGTGCTGGACAGCCTGGTCACCGGCCACCGCGACGCCGTTCCCGCCGAGGTCGAATTCGTGAAGGCCGACGTGGCCGACAGTGCCGCCGTACGAGGGGTTCTCGAGGGCAGCGGCTACGACGGGGTGCTGCACTTCGCGGCGCTGTCCCTGGTCGGCCAGTCGGTCACGGACCCCGAGAGCTACTTCAGCAACAACGTCGCCGGCTCGATCGCCCTCGTGCGCGAGGTCGTCGCAGCAGGAGTGCCGCGATTCGTGTTCTCCTCGACCGCCGCGACCTACGGCGAGCCCGAGGTGGTCCCCATCACCGAGGACGCGCCCACCAAGCCGACCAACCCGTACGGCGCCTCCAAGCTGGCCGTCGACGAGCTACTGCGGTTCACCGCCGCGGCCCGCCCGCTGTCGGCGACCAGCCTGCGTTACTTCAACGTCGCGGGGGCGCACGGCGACATCGGCGAGCGGCACACCACGGAGACCCACCTCATCCCGAACATCCTGGCCGTGCCCGCCGGCAAGCGTGATGCCGTCGACGTCTTCGGCCATGACTACCCGACGGCCGACGGTTCGGCGATCCGCGACTACATCCACGTGGTCGACCTCGCCAACGCCCACGTACGGGCGCTCGAGACCTCCGACCAGCCGGGGCACCGCGTGTTCAACCTGGGCATCGGGCGCGGCTACTCCGTGCTCGAGGTCGTCGACACCGTCCGCGCCGTGACCGGCCACCCGGTCCCCGTACGGGAGTCCCCGCGTCGTGCCGGCGACCCCGCGGTCCTGGTCGCGTCGAGCGCCAAGGCCAACGCCGAGCTGGGCTGGTCCGCCGAGCGCAACCTCGAGCAGATGGTTGCCGACGCCTGGCGGTTCTACCAGCTGCAGGGCTGACCGCTCCAGGCCGCGTTGCCGGGCCCCGGGCCGCAACCCGGCCGCAGGATGGACCCGGGATGGGGTCACCGTCCCATTTCCTGTCCACTGTTCGGCGGGAGTGCCAGGGGCCGGGCGGGATGAGGCTTCGGTAGGCTCGCGGGCATGACCAAGACCGACCTGCAGAGCCCGATCTCTTCCGTCATCGACGAGCTGTGGGAACGGCGTACAGCGCTCAGCCCGGCAGACACCGAGGCCCGCAACGCGGTCATCGAGGCGATCGATGCCCTCGACGCCGGCACCGCGCGGATCGCCTGGGTCGACCCGGCCACGGACGAGGTCGTCGTCGACGAGCGGGCCAAGCACGCGATCTTGCTGGGCTTCAAGGTGCTGGACATGGCGGAGTCCTCGGCCGGTGACTTCCACTACCACGACCGGGTCCCGCTGAAGACCCGCTTCGACGGCGTCCGCGTCGTGCCCGGCGCCATCGCTCGCTGGGGCTCCTACATGGCGCCCGGCGTCATCCTGATGCCGAGCTTCACCAACATCGGCGGCTACGTCGACTCCGGCACGCTTGTCGACACCTGGGCGACGGTCGGGTCGTGCGCCCAGGTCGGCAAGAACGTCCACCTCTCCGGCGGTGTGGGTCTCGGCGGGGTGCTCGAGCCGCCGTCGGCCCGGCCGGTGGTGGTCGAGGACGACGCCTTCGTCGGGTCACGGGCGATGGTGGTCGAAGGTGCTCGGGTGCGCCGCGGTGCCAAGCTCGGCGCCGGGGTCATCCTGACCTCGTCGACCCGGGTCTTCGACTCCGCGACCGGCGACGAGCTGCCCCGCGGCGAGGCTCCGGAGCGGTCGGTCTGCGTCATGGCCAACCGGGTGAAGTCCTTCCCCGGCGGCGACTTCGGCCTGCCCTGCCTGCTGGTGCTCCGCCGGTTGGCCGAGGGCGAGATCCACGACAAGCTGGCGCTCAACGACACGCTGCGAGAGCACGGCCTGGCCACATGACCACTGCCGAGTCGCCGCTGGACGAGCTCGTCACGTTCCTGGTCGACACGCCGTCGGTCTCCGGGGACGAGGCCGAGCTGGCCGACTGGGTCTTCGCGGCGCTGGCCCCGTACGAGCATCTGTCCGTTGTCCGGGACGGAAATGCCGTGGTGGCAAGGACTTCACTCGGGCATGCGTCCCGCGTCCTCCTGGCCGGGCACCTGGACACGGTGCCGCTCGCCGACAACCTGCCCTCTCGTCGGGAGGGTGCCCGGCTGTTCGGCTGCGGCGCCACGGACATGAAGGCAGGCGTCGCGGTGATGCTGTCCCTGGCGGCGTCACTGACCTCGCCCGGGCACGACCTGACCTACGTGTTCTACGACTGCGAGGAGGTCGAGGCGCTCCGCAACGGGTTGGGCCGGGTTGTGCGCAACCACCCCGACTGGCTGCTCGGCGATCTCGCCATCGTGATGGAGCCGAGCGCCGGGGAGATCGAGGCCGGTTGCCAGGGGACGCTGCGGGTCGAGGTCACAGTGCCTGGTACGAGGGCACATTCGGCGCGATCGTGGCTCGGCGACAACGCGATCCACCACGCGGGCGAGCTGCTGGCGCGGCTCTCGACCTACGAGCCACGCCAGCCGGTCGTGGACGGAATCTCCTATCACGAGGGTCTCAACGCCGTCGGGATCCGTGGTGGCGTCGCCGGCAACGTGATCCCGGACGAGTGCGTGGTGACCGTCAACTACCGGTTTGCGCCGGACCTCAGCGGCGAGCAGGCGACGGCCCACGTCCGCGCGGTCATGGCCCCGTACGACTGCGTTGTCACTGACCTGTCCGAGGGCGCCCGCCCGGGACTGGATCGCCTGCTGGTCAAAGATTTCGTGGCCGCCGTGGGGCGTGAGCCGAGAGCGAAGTTCGGCTGGACGGATGCGGCGCGGTTCTCCTCGCTCGGCGTGCCGGCGCTCAACTGGGGCCCTGGTGACCCCAACGTCGCGCACTCCCGCGGCGAGTACGTCGACCTGCCCCAGCTCGACGAGTGCGCAGCAGTCCTGCGCACCTGGCTGGCTCGTTAGCCGCTCCGACCGGCCAAGATCGGCGCAACCCCCCGCAGGCGGCTTGCCTTGCCCCCCGCTGGGCCGTCAGGTAACCACTTCTTGCCGGCCGGAAGCCAAGATCGGCGCAGGGCCGCCGCCCCCGGGTGTTCGCAGACAGGTTGCCGTCGTAGCCTGAGCCCATGGTCGGTT
>JAWWOL010000443.1:0-7777 GCA_033851695.1 Frankiales bacterium | reverse complement strand
CACCTCGACGTGTTCGACAACGTCGCCTTCGGGCTGCGCCGGCGGGGCATCCGCGGGGTCGACAAGCAGGTCAACGAGATGCTCGAGCTGGTCGAGCTGGGCGGCTACGGCGGCCGCAAGCCGGCCCAGCTCTCCGGCGGCCAGCAGCAGCGGGTCGCGCTGGCCAGGGCGCTGATCAACCGGCCACAGGTGTTGCTGCTCGACGAGCCGCTCGGCGCGCTGGACCTCAAGCTGCGTCGCCAGATGCAGCTCGAGCTCAAGCGGATCCAGACCGAGGTCGGCATCACCTTCGTCCACGTGACGCACGACCAGGAGGAGGCCATGACCATGGCCGACACCATCGCCGTCATGAACGAGGGCAAGGTCGAGCAGCTCGGCGCGCCCGAGGAGCTGTACGAGAACCCGTGCACAGTGTTCGTGGCCAACTTCCTCGGTCAGTCCAACCTGCTGACCGCGACGGTGACCGGTCACTCCGGTGACGAGCTGCTCCTCGACGTGGCGGGCAACAAGCTCTCGATGCCCGTGCAGCGCAGGGGAACCGGCTCGGACCAGCTCTACGTCGGCATCCGGCCGGAGAAGATCCGGCTACGGCACGCTGACGACCCAGCTGACCCTGGTGGTCGGGTGACCAACGAGGTCACCGGAGTGATCACCGACACCAGCTTCACCGGTGTCAGCACGCAATACCTTGTGCGCACCGGCTGGGGCCAGGAGCTCATGGTCTACGCGCCCAACCTCGAGCACGACGGGCGGCTTCGCCCCGGCGCGCCGGTCG
The DNA here is from genome assembly GCA_033851695.1 of Frankiales bacterium. Classification (GTDB taxonomy): domain Bacteria; phylum Actinomycetota; class Actinomycetes; order JAWWOL01; family JAWWOL01; genus JAWWOL01. Next base: position 7,002 of record JAWWOL010000443.1, on the reverse strand, counting down.
TGCTCAGCTGGAACCCCGCCCACACCTTCGGACTCGAAGCGACCGGCAACGTCAAGGCCGGGATGGACGAGGACGCGCTCGAGGTCGCGTCCGCCACGGCGAGCTCATGACCGCCGTCACGGCGGACCTGGGACAGCGCAACCGCCGCCGGCGGCGCAACACCCCCTATCTCCTGCTGCTGCCCGGCCTCGGTTTCCTGGCGTTGTTCTTCGTGCTGCCGATGGTCTTCCTTGCCTCCAACTCGCTGCAGACCGGCAACATCTACGACGGCTACGCGATGACCTGGCACTGGCACACCTACGTCCAGGTCTTCTCCGACTACCACCAGCAGTTCGTCCGCTCGTTCGAGTACGCCGGGATCGCCACGATCGCCGCGCTGATGATCTCCTACCCGCTGGCCTACGTCATCGCGTTCAAGTCAGGCCGCTTCAAGAACCTGCTGCTCGTGCTGGTCGTCGCGCCGTTCTTCGTCAGCTTTTTGGTGAGAACCCTTGCCTGGCAGAGCATTCTGGCCGACGACGGCTACGTCGCCGACGGGCTGCGCACGCTGCACATCCTCAGCAGCGGCGGCCGCCTGATCAACACGCCGTTCGCCGTGGTGTGCGGCCTGACCTACAACTTCCTGCCGTTCATGACGTTGCCGCTCTATGCCAGTCTCGAGAAGATCGACGTACGGCTGATCTCGGCGGCCGCCGACCTCTACGCCGGACCGGTGACCGCCTTCCGCAAGGTGACCTTCCCGCTGTCCCTGCCCGGAGTCGTGGCCGGGACGCTGCTCACGTTCATCCCTGCTGCCGGCGACTTCGTCAACGTCGAGTTCCTCGGTGACCCGCTGCACCAGATGATCGGCAACGTGATCGAGAAACGGTTCCTCGTGCAGACCGACTACCCTGCGGCGTCGGCACTCTCGGTGCTGCTGATGGCGGCCATCATCGTGCTGGTCATCCTCTACACCCGGCGCGCCGGCACCGAGGAGATCGTCTGATGGCCACCACCACCGTGCCCTCGACGCCCTCGCGGCCCCGTACGTCCGCGCCGGTGCCCCGCGGCCGGTCGGCGGGCAGTCGCGCGCTGCGTTGGGTGCGCGGCCACATCACGCAGGCCTACGCGGCGCTGGCGTTGCTGTTCCTGTTCCTGCCGGTCGCCTACGTGCTGCTGTTCTCGTTCAACAACACGTCGAGCCGGTTCAACGAGCGCTGGACCGGGTTCACCTGGACCTACTGGCGGCACCCGTGCGCGGTGCCCGGCATGTGCCAGTCGCTCAAGGTCTCCTTGCAGCTCGGCGCGATCGCCACGGTGGGGGCCACCCTGCTCGGCACGATGATCGCCTTCGCCCTGGTACGGCACCGGTTCCTCGGCCGTACGGCGACCAACCTGCTGATCTTCCTGCCGATGGCGACGCCCGAGGTGGTGATGGGCTCGTCGTTGCTGACCCTGTTCGTCAACCAGGCGAGCCCGCTGCCGCTGGGGTTCTGGACGATCGCCATCGCCCACATCATGTTCGACATCAGCTTCGTCGTGGTGACGGTCAAGGCGAGACTGCAGGGCCTCGATCCGCGGCTCGAGCAGGCCGCGATGGATCTCTACGCGACACCGTTCCAGACGCTGCGGCGGGTCACCCTGCCGCTGGTGATGCCCGGCATCGTCGCGGCAGCCCTTCTTGCCTTCGCCCTGTCCTTCGACGACTTCATCATCACCGACTTCAACGCGGGGTCGGTGGTGACGTTCCCGATGTTCGTCTACGGCGCGCACCAGCGCGGTGTCCCACCGCAGATCAACGTGATCGGTTCCCTGACGTTCTTCCTGGCGCTGGTGTTCACCGCCATCGGGCAGCTCGGCCGGGGACGTGCTGCCAGGAAGCACGCCTAGCCTGATCGGCACCGTGCCACAGTTGGTGGCGTGACGAGGACCAGCGCATGACGCGGTACGGCGCCCAGTTCGGCCCGGACATCACGTTCTTGGGCGTCGACCGGTGTGACCTGAGCGACCCGGCGTCGTACGCGGATGCCGACGTCGTGATCATCGGGGCACCGTTCGACGGCGGGACGTCGTTCCGGGCCGGCGCGCGGTTCGGGCCGCAGGCGATCCGGTCCACCGACTACTCGGGCCACGACGGCAGCCGGCCGTCACTCGCGCTGCGGGTCGACGGGCTGCGCGACCTGCGGGTCTACGACGGTGGCGACGTCGAGATGCCGCCGGGCCACATCGAGGTGGCACTGGGCAACCTCGAGGAGGCGGTCACCGCGGTGGCGGCCTCCGGCGCCTTTCCCATGGTTCTCGGCGGCGACCACTCGATCGCCCTGCCCGATGTCACCGGCGTCGCCCGGCACCACGGCTTCGGCAACGTCTCCGTCGTGCACTTCGACGCGCACGCCGACACCGGCAACCTCGAGTTCGGGTCGCTGCTCGGTCATGGCCAGCCGATGCGCCGGCTGCTCGAGTCGGGCGCCTGCCGCGGCGACCGGTTCCTGCAGATCGGGCTGCGCGGCTACTGGCCGCCACCGGACACGCTGGACTGGATGGCCGGCCAGCAGATGCGCTCGTACGAGATGACCGAGGTGGTCCGCCGCGGCCTCGATGCCTGCCTGGATGAGGCGTTCGAGGTCGCGACCGACGGCTGCGACGCGGTGTTCCTGTCCGTCGACGTCGACGTGGTCGACCCCGGGATGGCACCTGGCACCGGCACGCCAGAACCCGGCGGGCTCACCGGGCGGCAGCTGCTCGACGCCGTACGCCGCTGCGCGATCGAGCTGCCGCTCGCCGGAGCCGACGTGGTCGAGGTCTCACCGCCGTACGACCATGCCGAGGTCACCGCCATGCTGGCCAACCGCGTGGTGCTGGAGGTGCTCAGCGGCACGGCGTTCCGCCGGTCCGGCCGCACCGAGATCCCGCCCACGTTGCTCGGCGGGCGCTGACCGCCCGGTAGGGTCGTGCGCGACCGTACCGAACAGCAGTGGAGGCAGTCATGTCGCTCGAGAAGCCTGAGATCGACTTCCCCGAGGGCGAGCCGCCCACCGAGCTGAGGATCATCGACCTGACGGAGGGTGAGGGCCGCGAGGCCAAGCCCGGAGACACGGCGATCGTGCACTACGTCGGGGTGGCCTGGTCCAGCGGCGAGGAGTTCGACGCCTCGTGGAACCGCAACGACACGTTCCCCTTCCCGCTCGGCGCCGGCCGGGTCATCCAGGGCTGGGACCAGGGCGTCGTCGGGATGAGGATCGGCGGTCGCCGCCGCCTCGAGATCCCGCCGCACCTGGGCTACGGCGCCCGGGGCGCGGGTGCCGCGATCAAGCCGAACGAGACGCTGATCTTCGTGGTCGACCTGGTCGACCTGGCCTAACCCGGTCGTTGCTCGGCCACGGTGGCGCGCAGCGTCTTGGTGACGACCATCGCGCCGTGTCGCAGCGACCGCTCGACCGCCCAACGGCGGGAGGCGAACTCCGCGCAGGGCAGCGACACGGCCACGGACCCGACGACTGCTCCGGCCGGCGAGCGCACCGGTGCGGCCAGGCAGGCGAGGCCGGTCTGGAACTCGCCGAACTCGACCGCCAGCTGCGCAGCGCGCACGTGCGCGAGGTGGGTCTCGAGCGACGGCTGGTCGACGATGGTCCGGCTGGTGCATCGGCGCAGACCGGCGCGGGCGATGTACGCGTCGCGTTGCTCAGCCGTCATCGCGGCGAGCATCACCTTGCCGAACGCGGTCGCATGGGCGGCCTCGTGGAAGCCGACGTCGAGGACCCGTACGCGGGGACGACGTTCGGAGTCCACGACGTGGGCGATGACCACCTCGACGTCGCGGTAGACCGCGTAGTAGGCAGCTGCGTCGGCCTCGACGTGCAGCCGGCGAATGGCCTCGACAACCGCCGCCGGGGCCTCGAGCTGGTGGGCCAGTCCTTCTTCGAGGACGCGGACCCGGTAGCCCAGCCCGTAACGGTGCTGCTGGGTCAGGTGTACGACGTAGCCGTTGTCGATCAACGTCGTGAGCAGGTGGTAGGTCGAGGGAAGCGCCAGGTCGAGGTGCGACGCGATCTCCTTGGCCGTGGCGCCGTCCCGCCGTGTCGCCAGGAGCTCGAGCAGGTAGAGCGCCCGCGTGACCGACTGGACGCTTCCCGAGGAGGGCGGCGACCTGTCGCCCGCCGACCTGGGAAGCGAGCCCACCGCCGCCGACACCGCCGTCGTCATGAGGTCTGCCTGCCTGTCGCCTGGTGGGGCCACTACCCGGATCGCGGCAGGTCGTACCGCACGGAGAGCAGGCCCCGGCAGAACGTCGCGTTGCCCTCGATGCTCACCCGGGTGGTCCGGGCGAACCGCAGCTGGGTGGGCAGGTCCGCAGCGCTGATCGGCCGACCGTCCTCGTGCAGGAGCAACGCGGCCTCCGGCTCGCAGGGGAGTCCGAGCTCACGGCGTCTGCGTACCAGCCGGTCCAGGTCCGCTCCGGGGAGCGCATCCGCGAGGGTCGAGCCGGCGAGCTCTGCCATCGGCAGGCCGCCGCGCAGCAGCGCGGCGGCGACCCGCTCCTGGAGGGCGCGGTGCGCCTTGTGCCGGAAGTCGGCGCGCAGCTGCGCCAGCTCGCCGTCGGCCAGCCCGGGGAACGATCCGGCGAAGCCGCGACCTCCGGAGACTCCGGCATTGATCTCCTCGGACGCGAAGTGGTCGAGGAGCCGCACGGCGACCTCGCCCACGCCCGGCAGGCCGGCCAGCTCGTCGTAGGCGTCGGCGACCATCAGATAGGCGAAGTTCGGGGCGCAGAAGTACGTCGGCAGCCGCAGGTCCACCTCGACCCGCCCCACCGCCAGCCGGACGTCCTGGACGAACTGGAGGTCGGTGATCGGCTCGTCCAGCTCAGGGTCCTTCACCTTGCCCAGGGCGGCCAGGACCTCCTCCAGGGCCGGCGCTGCCGCCGGCAGCTCCATGGTCGCGGTCATCAGGCCACCGGTACGGGACTCGCGCCGACCGGCTTGTCGAGGTCGATCTCCGGGATCCGGCACTCGGCCGGGACGTCGAGGTCGTACAGCTTGGCCAGGTTCAGACCGAGGATCTTCTTCTTCGCCTGGGTGCTGACCTGGCCGTACTCCGACACCATGTCGGCCGGCATCTCGAAGCCGACGAAGGCCTCGGTGAGCCAGCGTGGGGTCCAGATCGCGTAGTCGCTGGCGAAGGTGATCCGGTCCTCGCCGATCCAGTAGAGCAGCTCCCCGATGATCTGGGCCCAGTAGCGGGGCCGGGTGTGGATGAACGGCAGCGCAACCGCGAGCCCGCCGTACACGTTCGGCTCCTGGGTGGCGATCCAGCAGAAGTCCTCGAGCCGGGGCAGTCCGACGTGCTCGATGATGAAGTTGAGCTTCGGGAACAGCGAGGCGACCTCGTCCACGTCCTGGACGTCGAACGCGTCCCGGTTGAGCGGGTAGATCGTCGGGCCCTTGTGGATGTGGATGTTGCGGATGCCGAGCTCCTCGCAGCGCTCCAGGTAGCGGTAGGACCACCGGTCGGTCAGCTTCCAGCCCCGGCTGTTGCCCCTCCACTCGGCGGTGTAGAGCTTGACCCCCTTGAGGCTCCACCGCTCGGCCAGCCGGTTGAGCCGCTCGAGCCCTGCCTCGCCGTCCCGCGGGTCCCAGGCACCGTTGACGATGAAGCGGCCCGGATACTTCTCGGCGAGCCGCCCGTTCTGCTCGGTGGTGTTGAAACCGTTGACGTAGAAGTCGCGCAGGTAGGTCGGCTGGAAGATCGCGACATCGTCGTAGCCGTCCTCGAACAGGTCATGGACGATCTTCTCGTCGCTCTGCTTCCAGAAGTCCTCCAGCGACCACACCTGCTCCCGGGGGCTGAGGTTGCGGTGGTAGTCGTAGAAGCAGTTGATAAAGCCCTCGCCGTAGCGGTTGGCCTGGTTGGCCGGCGTGGCATCCCATGCGTGGATGTGGCCGTCGACCACGAAGTACTTCTCGCCGTCCTTCTCGTACATGGGAGCTCCCTGTGATCCGATTTCGTGATCCGGTGTGGGTGGTCAGTCAGCGACGAGAATGGCGCGGCCGCCGGGGATCCGGCCGCCGTCCAGGTCCTCGAGGGCGGTCAGCGCCTGGCTGCGCCCGTACGGCCTGGTGGACAACCGCACCTTGCCCTCTGCCGTGAGGGTCATCAGCTCGGCCAGGTCGTTGTACGAGCCGACCAGGTTGCCCACCACGTTGATCTCCCGCGAGATGATGTCGATGGTCGGGATGTCGACGTGCCCCCCGTACCCGATCACGTAGTACGAGCCGGCGTTCCGTGTCATCGCGACGCCTTCTGCCTCCGTACCGTGCTCGCCCACGAAGTCGAAGACCACGTGAGCACCCGCACCGCCGGTGAGGCGGAGCACCTCGTGCACCTGGTCGCCTGAGGCCAGCACCGTGTGGTGCGCGCCCAATGCCCCGGCCCGCTCCAGCACGTCGGCCGAGCGGTCGACCACGATGAGCTCGGCTGCTGTCAGGGCCAGGGCGACCTGGAGCCCGATGTGGCCGAGGCCACCGGCACCGATCAGCACCGCCTGCGTCCCGGGGTAGAGCAACGGGATTGCCTTGCGCACCGCGTGGTAGGCGGTCAGGCCGGCATCGGCCAGGGCGGCCACGTCCGCCGGCAGCAGGCCCTCGTCGAGCTTGACCACGGAGCGCACGGAGGTGCGGAGGTAGTCCGCCATCCCGCCGTCGCTGTCGATGCCGGGAAAGCGGCTGTCGGTGCAGTGGACGTCGTCACCGTCGCGACAGGCGCGGCACAAGCCACACGTGACGAGGGGGTGCAGGATCACCTTGTCGCCCGGCTTCACCGTGCTCACCGCGGAGCCGACCTCGGCGACGGTCCCGGCGTTCTCGTGCCCGATCGTGTACGGGAGGCGGACGTTGCTCTTCTCCGCCCACTGCCCCTCGATGATGTGCAGGTCGGTCCGGCAGACGCCGGCAGCGTCCACTGCGATGACCACGTCGGTGGCGGTCTCGATGCCCGCGTCGGGCACCTCGTCGATGCTCGGCGGTT
>JAWWOL010000434.1:0-5966 GCA_033851695.1 Frankiales bacterium | reverse complement strand
CACCGGCAACGACATGTTCTCCTTCGTGCTCCGCGGCACCCAGCAGTCGCTGAAGATCGCGCTGTTCATCGCGTTGTTCTCCACCGGCGTCGGGTCCATCTACGGCGCGGTCTCCGGCTTCTACAAGGGGTGGACGGACAGCGTCCTGATGCGCTTCGCCGACGTGATCCTGACCCTGCCGATCTACGTGGTGGCGGCGGTTCTGGGCGCCAACGTCGGTGGCGGCACCTGGTGGCTGATCGGTCTCATCGTCGGTGGTCTGCTCTGGGCCTACGTCGCCCGCGTGGTCCGCGGCACGGTGCTCTCGCTGCGCGAGAAGGACTACGTCGAGGCGGCCCGGGCGCTCGGCGCCAGCGACTGGCGGATCATCAGCCGGCACCTGCTGCCCAACGCGATGGGCGTCATCATCGTCAACGCGACAGTGCTGATGGCGACCGGCATCCTGACCGAGACCGCCCTGTCCTTCATCGGCTTCGGCGTCCAGCCGCCGGACACGTCGCTCGGCCTGCTGGTCAACACCGGCCAGACCGCGGTGTTCACCCGGCCGTGGCTGTTCTGGATCCCCGGCATGTTCATCATCGTGATCGTGCTCACGGTCAACTTCATCGGCGACGGCCTGCGCGACGCCTTTGACCCCCAGCAGACGAGGGTGCGTTCATGACGCTGGTCGACATCGGCAACGAGCCCACCGAAGCGCTCGACCCCAACGTCGTGCTCTCCGTACGCGATCTCAAGGTGCAGTTCCCGACCGAGGACGGCGTCGTGCACGCGGTCCGCGGCGTGAGCTACGACCTGCACGCCGGCGAGGTCCTCGGCATCGTGGGTGAGTCGGGCTCCGGCAAGTCCGTCACGTCGCTGACGATCATGGGTCTGCTGCCGCGCAGCGCCCAGGTGTCCGGCTCGATCAAGTTCGGCAAGACCGAGCTGGTCGGCGCGTCGGAGAAACGGCTGAACGAGGTCCGCGGGCGCAACATCGCCATGATCTTCCAGGACCCGATGACCTCACTGAACCCGGTCTACTCGATCGGATACCAGATCGCGGAGGCCGTACGGGCGCACCGTGGGGTGAGCAAGGCCAAGGCGCTCGACCGGGCCGTGGAGCTGCTCGACATCGTCGGCATCCCGCGTGCCCGCGAGCGGGTCGACAGCTATCCGCACGAGTTCTCCGGCGGCATGCGCCAGCGGGTGGTCATCGCCATCGCCATGGCCAACAACCCGGACGTGATCATCGCCGACGAGCCGACGACGGCGCTCGACGTGACCGTGCAGGCACAGGTGCTCGAGGCCCTGGGCCGGGCCCGCGAGGCCACCGGTGCCGCCATGGTGCTGATCACCCACGACCTGGGCGTCGTCGCCGGGCAGGCGGACCGGGTGCTGGTGATGTACGCCGGCCGCCCGGTCGAGATCGCCAAGGTCGACGACGTCTACTACCGGCCGCGGATGCCGTACACCCTGGGCCTGCTCGGATCGATGCCCCGGCTGGACGCCACCACCCGGCAGGAACGGCTCACGCCGATCGCCGGGTCGCCGCCCTCCATGCTGCACCTGCCGGACGGTTGCCCCTTCACCCCGCGGTGCCCGATGGCCCGTGAGCTGTGCGAGCACAGCGAGCCCGACCTGCGGCCGACCACCAGCCCCGAGCACCTGTCGGCCTGCCACTTCTCGGCGGAGCTCGAGGGCTCGGCGGCCAACGAGGTGTTCGAGGCGGGGATCGTCGACGACGTTCCGGCGGGCCCCGGCCCCGACCCGAGGGATGACCTGTGACCGCGACCTCCGAGACCTCCGCTGCTGTGCCGGAGCGCACCGACGAGCCGATCCTCTCGGTTCGCCACCTGGTCAAGCACTTTCCGGTGCGCAGCGGTGGCCTGATCCGGCGCAAGGTCGGCGTCGTGCATGCCGTGTGTGACGTGTCCTTCGACGTCTACGCCGGGGAGACCCTGGGTGTGGTCGGCGAGTCCGGCTGCGGCAAGTCGACCACCGGTCGGGCGATCCTCAACCTGCAGCCGGCGACCTCTGGCGAGGTGCTGTTCCAGGGCCGCGACCTGGCGACCGTGTCCAAGGGCGACATGCGTGGGCTGCGCCGCGAGATGCAGATCGTCTTCCAGGACCCCTACGCCTCGCTCGACCCGCGGTTCACGGTGCACGAGGCGATCGCCGAGCCACTGCGCATCCACGGTCTCTACCGCGAGGGCGGTGCCGCGCGGGTTCGCGAGCTGATGTCGATGGTCGGCCTCAACCCCGAGCACGGGGCGCGCTACCCGCACGAGTTCTCCGGCGGCCAGCGCCAGCGCATCGGCATCGCCCGCGCGCTGGCCCTCGAGCCCAAGCTGCTCGTGCTGGACGAGCCGGTCTCGGCGCTGGACGTCTCCATCCAGGCCGGCGTCATCAACCTGCTCGAGGAGCTCCAGGACCGGCTCGGCCTGTCCTACGTGTTCATCGCGCACGACCTGGGGGTGGTCCGGCACATCGCCGACCGGGTGGCCGTGATGTATCTCGGCAAGATCGTCGAGATCGCCCAGGGCGACGAGCTGTTCCGCCGGCCGTCGCACCCGTACACCCAGGCCTTGATCTCGGCCATCCCGATCCCGGACCCGCGCAAGGAACGCAGCCGCAAGCGGGTGATCATCACTGGCGATGTCCCGAGCCCGGTGGACCCGCCGAGCGGCTGCCGGTTCCGCACCCGGTGCCCGAAGTTCGCGGGCGAGCTGTCCGAGAGCCAGCAGCAGACCTGCATCAACTCCGAGCCGGCCCTGGTGGACCACGGCCAGGGCCACCCGTCGGCCTGCCACTTCGCGCAGAGCCTCGAGCTGATTTGAGCCTGCCCAGCGTGCCCGGTTTTCCGGTCCGAGTCCGTAGGATGACCCCGTGACAATTCTTCTCTCGGTGATCCTCTGCATCACCAGCATCGTGCTGATCGTGCTGATCCTGCTGCACCGCGGCAAGGGCGGCGGCCTGTCGGACATGTTCGGTGGCGGCGTCTCGTCCTCGGCCTCGGGCTCCTCGGTGGTGGAGAAGAACCTTGACCGGTTCACGATCGCCATCGGCATCCTGTGGGCGGCGTCGATCATCGCACTCGGCCTCGAGGTCAAGGCCGGGCACTAGCCCGAGTGACACCCAACTCTGCCCTCCGGCGGCGTCGCCGAGCCGGATAAGCCTCGTACACTGGGGGGCACCTCGGCCTCGCCGGGGTCGGGATCATCGGGGTCAACCGTTCGTGCAGCACCGGAGCAAGGGGCATCACCGTGGCAGGTGGCAACGCCATTCGTGGCAGTCGGGTCGGAGCAGGCCCGATGGGTGAGGCAGAGCGTGGCGAGTCCGCACCGCGGCAGCGGATCTCGTTCTGGTGCGCCAACGACCACGAGACCAAGCCGTCGTTCGCCTCGGACGCCGCGATCCCTGAGACCTGGGACTGTCCGCGCTGTGGCTACCCCGCCGGCCGGGACCAGGCCAACACGCCGGCTCCGCCGAAGACCGAGCCCTACAAGACCCACCTGGCCTACGTACGCGAGCGGCGCACCGACGCGGACGGCGATGCGATCCTGTCCGAGGCGCTGGCCGCGCTGCGTGCCAAGGGCTGACTCTCAGCCGGTCGCCCGCCGGCCCAACCCCGGTGGCAGCTGCGACGCTGCCGCCTCATCGACGAACCACCAGGTGCCGGCGCGGCCGGCGATCCCGGCGGCGGGCAGCTGCTGCGCCGGCGTCCCGGCCAGTGCCAGCTGGACGGCTGGCGCCTTCTCCGCCCCGGCCGCGAGCAGCCATGCCTCGCGGGCACTGTTGAGCGTGCCGAAGGTCAGGGACAGCCGGGTCGGCGGCGGTTTCGGTGAGTTGCGGACGGCGACCACCGCCCGCTGGTCGACCGCGGCCGGTGACTCAGGGAAGATCGACGCCACGTGCCCCTCAGGGCCGACGCCGAGCAGGAGTACGTCGAACGCCGGCACCCCGGTGGTGTCGTCCGGCTTCGCCGCGGCTGCGAGCTCGGCCGCGTAACGCTCGGCCGCCGCGTCCGGGTCGTCGCCGTCGGGTCCGTCCGGGCCCGGCATCCGGTGCACCCGTGCCCAGTCGACGTCGACCTGGTCGAGCAGGGCGTCCTTGGCCTGGGTGTCGTTGCGGTCCGGGTGGCCCATCGGCAGGAACCGCTCGTCACCCCACCACAGGTCGAGGGACCGCCAGTCGACGCCCGCGCGCCCGGCGGCTTCGCGCAGGGCGCGCAGGGTGGCGATGCCCACGCCGCCCCCGGTGAGGACGACGGACGCCGAGCCGGTCGCCGCCTGGGCCTCGGCGATCCGGGTGGCCAACCGGTCCGCCGCGGCTGCGGCCAGCCCCGCGGCGTCGGGGTGGACCAGGACGACCGGCGGCTGGGTCATCCGGCGACGGGCTCGACGACGGGCGCGACAGCCTCGGTCACCGCTCCGCCGGCGAAGGCCGCCAGCGCGTCCGCGTAGGGCTCGTCCGCGTCGAGGCGGCGCAGCTCCTCGGCGAGCAGCTCACCGAGGTCCCGGATCGGCAGTGGCAGCTGGCGATCGGGCTGCCCGGGGCGTACGAGCGTCGCCGACCGGCCGTCGGGTCGGTCGATCCGCAGCTGGCTGCCCTCGAGCTCGATGGTCACCTCGGAGATCGCTGGGCCTCGGGCGGGAATCACCTCGGCGGGTACGCCGAGCCGGCTGCCCAGCCACGCGGCGAGCAGCCACGCCGACGCGATGCCGTCCGGCGCGGAGCCGACCACGACCCGCCGGGGGGCGAGGTGGACCGTGTCGAAGGCGGACGCGATGAGGGCCCGCCACGAGGTGAGCCGGGTCCAGACCAGGTCGGTGTCACCGTCCTGGTAGTCGATCGCCCGTTGGCGCAGTGCCCCGACCGGGTCCTCGGCGGCGGCGGCGTCGGTGATCCGGCGGCTGGCCAGCGCGCCGAGCGGGTCGAGGCCGGAGCGCTGCGGCGGCTCGCCGTACCACCAGGTGACGACGGGCGTGTCCGAGGCGAGCAGTGGCAGGACCACCGACTCGGCGTGGTTGGCCAGCCGGCCGTACATCCGGAGGACGACCGACTCGCCGGGGCCGAGGTGCCCGCCGACGGTGACCTCGGCGTCGAGCCGCGGTTCGTGCGCGTCCGGCTGCCGCCGGACGACGGTCAACAGGCGGCAGGGATGGGTCATCGAAGCCGCCGTGGCCGCCTCGAACGCAATCGGCACCGAGCGCTCGTCGACGACGGCGACGAGGGTCAGCACCAGCCCGCTGGCCACGGCGCCGGCTGCGCGCCGCTCGGCGGTGAGGGCTTGGACCACCTGGCCCGAGTTGGTGTCCCAGAGCGTGGTCAACGCAGGTCTCCCCTGGTAGCAGTCGTCACGGCCGGCGCCAGCTGCGGCCGTCGACGGCCAGCATCTCGTCGGCCTTCGCCGGACCCCACGTACCGCCTGGGTACTTCTCCGGAGTGGTCGAGGCCCAGTAGGCCTCCAGCGGGTCGATGACCCGCCAGCTCATCTCGACCTCTTCGTGGTTGGGGAACAGCGTCTTGTCGCCGAGCATGACGTCGAGGACCAGCCGCTCGTAGGCCTCGGGGGAGGACTCGGTGAACGACGCGCCGTAGGCGAAGTCCATCGCGACGTCACGCACCTCCATGGTCGTGCCGGGCACCTTGGAGCCGAAGCGCAGGGTCACGCCCTCGTCCGGCTGGACCCGGATGACCAGCTGGTTGCGGCCGAGCTCCTCGACGTCGTTGGCGGAGAACGGCGTGTGCGGCGCCCGCTTGAAGATGACCGCGATCTCGGTCACCCGCTTGGGCAGCCGCTTGCCGGTGCGGAGGTAGAACGGGACGCCTGCCCACCGGCGGGTCTCGACGCCCACCCGCACTGCGGCAAAGGTCTCGGTACGGGAGTCGGGCGGCACGTCCTTCTCGTCGGTGTAGCCCACGACCCGCTCGCCGCCGAGCCAGCCCACGTCGTACTGCCCGCGTACGGCGTAGCGCTCGAGGTT
>JAWWOL010000397.1:0-4158 GCA_033851695.1 Frankiales bacterium | reverse complement strand
TCGTGCTCGAGATGGTCGGTCCCAAGGACCTGCGCAACGCGGTCAGCCTCAACTCGGTGCTGGTCAACGCGGCCAGGGCGGTCGGTCCCGCCATCGCCGGGCTGCTGATCACCCTCGGTGGCACCGGCATCTGCTTCCTGCTCAACTCCGTGAGCTTCGGCGCCGTCGTGGCCTCGTTGTACTTCATGGACCTCGGCGCCCTGCAGCCCTCCCGGCCGACGGTGCGCGCCAGGGGCCAGCTGCGCGACGGGCTGCGCTATGTCCGGCACGAGCCGGAGCTGTTCGTGCCGCTGATGATGATGGCCCTGGTCGGCTGCCTCGCCTACGAGTTCCAGGTCGTGCTGCCCGTGCTGGCCAAGGCGACGCTGCACGGGGGCGCGCAGGAGTACGGGTTCCTCACCGGCGCAATGGGCGTCGGCGCCATCGTCGGCGGCCTCTTCACGGCGGCCCGCGGCCGTACGGGACTCCGGCCGCTGGTCAGCACCTCGTTCGTCTTCGGGGTGATGATCCTGGCCGCCGCCCTCGCGCCGAACACGGGCGTCGAGCTCGTGGTCATGGCCTTCGTCGGCGCCGGCAGCGTCAGTTTCCTGGCCAAGGCCAACAGCACCTTGCAGCTGGCGAGCGCGCCGGACATGCGCGGTCGGGTGATGGCCCTGTGGGCGGTCGCCTTCCTCGGGTCGACCCCGATCGGTGGACCGATCGCCGGCTACGTGAGTGCGACGCTGGGCGCCCGGGCCGGCCTGGTCATGGGGGCCGCGTCCTGCTTCGTCGCCGCCGGCATCGGCCTGGTCGTCGTACGAAGGCAAGCCCGGACCGTCCTCGAGACGCCGCTGGAGGCGCCGGTCCCGGTCGGCTGACCCGGCCCGCCGGCTCCCGCCAGGTGGCGCGAGTGTTGGCGTGCCGTCCGGCGTGTCCTGCCATTTGCCGAGAGTCGGGTGCCGTCCGGCCACCTCGAGCGGGCGATCGTGGAGGGTGCGCGCCGCGACCTGCGCGGACAAGGCAGGATGGAGGCATGAGGATCGACCCCACAGACATCCGGCTGGCCGGTGCCGTGCCGCTCAACCCGCGCCCGGTCCAGGCGGCCCCCGCCCTCCCGGTCACCGCGCCCAACGGCGCCGTCACGGTCATCGACGTGACCGAGGCGACGTTCGAGGCCGAGGTGCTCAACCGGTCGCAACAGGTGCCAGTCGTCATCGACTTCTGGGCCGACTGGTGCGGGCCGTGCAAGCAGCTCTCACCGGTGCTCGAGCGGCTGGCGGCTGCCGCCGGCGGCGCCTGGGTGCTGGCCAAGATCGACGTCGATGCCAACCCCCGGCTGGCGCAGGCCGCACAGGTCCAGGGCATCCCAGCGGTCAAGGCGGTCATCAAGGCGCAGGTCGTCGGTGAGTTCACCGGCGCCGCGCCCGAGGCGCAGGTCAAGGCCTGGCTGGCCGACGTGATCAAGATGGCCACCGAGATGGGGCTCGCCCCGGTCGACGGTGGCGACCTCGTGGCCGAGGAGCCGAGCCCCGCCTACCTGCTCGAAGCCGACGAGGCGCTGTCCCGGGACGACCTGCCCGGCGCCATCGCGGCATTCAGCGCCGAGCTTGCCGCCAACCCGGGCAACGAGGACGCCAAGGCCGGCCTGGCGCAGCTCGAGCTGATGCTCCGGATCGCCAAGGCCGACCTCGACGACACCATCGCCGCGGCCGAGGCCCACCCGGAGGACGTCGACACCCAGCTGCTGCTCGCGGATCTCGAGCTCGGTGCCGGGCAGCTGGAACAGGCGTTCGGCCGGCTGCTCGGCGTGATCCGGGGCGGTCCGGGTCCCGAGCGTGAGGCCGCCCGCAAGCGGCTGCTCGAGCTGTTCCTGGTGGTCGGCGGTGACCACCCGGCCGTGGCCAAGGCCCGTCGCGACCTGACGACAGCCTTGTTCTAACCCGTCCGGCTCAGTTTGACGGACCGACAACTGGTGCAGACCGTGCCGAGGATGTGCCTGCTCACCGAGCGGGACCACGGAGTCACGGTTAGGGATGTGCTGATGTCGAGAAGCTTTGTACGAGTGCTGGCCGGGGTCACTGGGACGTTGGTAGCCGCGGGAGTGGCCCTGGCCCCTCTGCCAGCCATCGCCGCTGCGCCGGCGACCGCCGCCGGTGTCCCGAAGGCGACGGCCCTGGTCACGGTCAAGGCCCACCGCCTCGCTGACGTCAGGGTCGCCGCCCACGGCGCCACCTCGTTCAAGGCCCTGGGCGTGGCGGGTGTCCCGGCGTCGGGCGTCGCCGCGGTCGTGCTCAAGCTCACCGCGTCCAAGCCGGGCGCCACCGGTGCCCTGGTCGCCTGGCCGAACGGTGCCAAGCGACCCTCGGTCCTCTCCGTCTCGTTCACCAGGGGCCGTGACGCCACCTCGGTCGTCGTCGTGACGCCGGGCACCAAGGGCCGGATCTCCGTTGCCGACCTCTCCAGCGGCGCCGTACGGATCATCCCGACGGTCGTCGGCTACTACCGCAAGGCGACCGCGACGTCCGCGGCGCTTACCTACTTCCGCGCCGTGACCCCCCGCCAGATCGCCTCCGTGCGGCTGGCGGCCGGCGCCTCGGTCGCGGTCCACGCCGCCGGGGCCCACGGTGTGCCCGCTACCGGTACGGCCGGGGTGGTGCTCGAGCTGTCGGCGCTGACCCCGGCCAAGGCCGGCACGTTCACCGTCTCGCCGTCGGGCGGCACGAAGTCCAAGGTCACCGCGCTGTCCTTCGCCGCCGCTCGCAACGCCACCAATCTCGTGACGGCGGCCACCGGCAGCAAGGGCCGGATCGTCGTGACCAACCGGTCCAAGGGCGTCGTACGCGTGCGGCTCGACGTCGTCGGTTACCTGGTCGCGCTCGCTCCCGTCGGCGGCCGCCCCGGTGCCGTCACCGTGACGGCACACGCCGTCGGCGTCGCCAGGCTGACCTGGACGGCAGCCAAGACCGACCCTGGCGCACCCGTGCTGCGCTACGGCGTCCTGGTCTCGCAGACGCTGCCCAAGCCCGCCACCCGCACCGTCTACTCGACCCGACCGGTCACCACGCTCGACGTCGCCGGCCTCGCCGACGGGGTTGCCTATCGGTTCCAGGTCTTCGCCGTCACCAAGGAAGGGCGGAGCGCGTCCAGCCCGCTCAGCGCCCCCGTCGTGGCCAGCGTCCCGCTGCCGCCCACCGCCGTGACGGCTGTCGCCTCGGCTCCCGGCTCGGTCACCGTCAGCTGGCTGCCAGGGGCGGCCCGCGGTCCCGCGGTCACGAGCTACACGATCAGCGGTGCGCACTCCGGTCCGGTCACCGTGGGGGCCACCGTCACCTCCTACACGTTCACCGGTCAGACCACCGGTCAGACCCTCGTGGCCACCGTGACGGCAACCAACGCGCTCGGCAGCTCCGCACCCTCCGCACCGAGCACGGCCGTGATCGTCCCTGGCCCTGCGGGCAGCAACGTGACGTCCGCGGTGTCTGTCGACAGCGCGGGTGCCTACCACGGTTCGGGTGTGACCACGGCAACTCCCGCAGTCTCCGCGGACGGACGCTACGTCGCCTTCAGCTCGGTGGCCTCCATCACCGGCGGCGACAACGCCCACCGCGCCAACGTCTACCTCCGGGACCGGACCACCGGCATGACGACGCTGATCTCGACACCGTCGCCGGGCGTCTTCGGCAACGGTGACAGCACCGACGTCGCGATGACGCCCGACGGCAGGTACATCGCCTTCGACTCGTTCGCCTCCAACCTGGTCATCGGGGACACCAACGGCAGGGAGGACGTGTTCGTCTTCGACCGGCAGGCGGGCACGCTGAGCCGGGTCTCGCTGACCGACGCCGGGACCGAGGGTGACAAGGCCAGCCTGCTGCCGGCGATCTCGGGCAACGGCCAGTACGTCGCCTTCATCTCCAACTCCACCAACCTGATCGGCGCCGAGATCAACCCTGCCTACAACCTCTACGTCCGCGACCTGGTCAACAACACGACGGCGCGGGTCTCCCGGGCCGTGGGTGGCGACTTCCCGGTCGGGTCCAACCTGAGCGTGCCGCCGTCGATCTCCAACGACGGGCGCCTGATCGGCTACACCTCCGATGCCAGCAACATCGTGGTCGGGGACAGCAACGGGGCCAACGACGCGTTCGTCTACGACCAGGTCGCCCACACCACCAGCCT
>JAWWOL010000390.1:0-5110 GCA_033851695.1 Frankiales bacterium | reverse complement strand
TGGACCAGCCGGCGCTGGCAGCCAATCGGATGCGCGCGATGCTCGACAGCGGTGCCGACCAGGCCGCCGTGCTCTCCCGGTTCGTCGACAGCCTGACCCCCGAGCAGGAGGCCACGCTGGCCGACCTGCTGGGGCGGCACGACAGCACCGGCGGCCGGTGATGCACCTGTCCGCCTACCGCACCGGATTGCGCTGAGCCGGTGGTGACACCTGCCCGCACCGGCACGGCCAACCGGGTCAGCGCAACCCAGTTCATCGTCGGGTTCGGCATCGTCTCCGCCTTGGCCGACGTCGTCTACGAGGGCGCCCGGTCGGTCATCGGTCCCTACCTCGGATCGCTGGGCGCGAGCGCTGCCGTCGTCGGGCTGATCACCGGGGCGGGTGAGGCGGCCGCGCTGGTGCTCCGGCTGTTCACCGGCCGGCTCGCGGACCGCACCGGCCGGCCTTGGCCACAGACGTTCACCGGCTACGCACTGACCGCCGTCTGTGTCCCGCTCATCGCCCTCACCGGCAACCTGGCCGCGGCCGGCCTGCTCTACAACGGCGAGCGGGTCGGCAAGGCCGTCCGTACCCCCGCCCGGGACTGGATGCTCGCCCACGCCTCGGCCGAGCTCGGCCGCGGATACGCGTTCGGCCTGCACGAGGCCCTCGACCAGGTAGGCGCCATGACCGGGCCGCTGCTGATCGCCGCGGCCCTGGCACTCGGCGGCACGTACCGGCTGTCCTTCGCTCTGCTCGCGGTGCCGGGTGGCCTGGCGCTGCTCACCTTGGGCCGACTGCGCCGGGCGGCCCCCGACCCGGCGGCGTGGGAACCGACCGCCGAGGTGTCCGAGACGAAGCGGCTGCGGCTGGGGACGGACCTGCCGCGACAGTTCTGGCAGTACGCCGCCTTCTCCGCGGCCACGATGCTGGGCTTCTCCACCTGGGCGGTGCTGGCCTTCCACCTCAGTCATCGTGGGCTGCTCTCGCCATCGCTGATCCCTGTGTTGTACGCCCTGGCGATGGGGTGCGCCGCCGTTGCGGCCGTTGCGTTCGGCCGGGTCTACGACCGGGTCGGAATGCGCGGACTCGTGACGCTGCCGGTCCTCGCCGCCGTCGTGCCGCTGTTGTCGTTCTCCACCAACCGGGCGGCGTTCATCGTCGGCGCCTGCGTGTGGGGTGCCGCGATGGGCATCCACGACTCGACCATGCGCGCCGCCGTCGCCGACCTGGTCCCGGCGCAGCACCGCGGCGCCGGCTACGGCACGTTCACCGCCATCTACGGCCTCGCCTGGTTGGCCGGCTCGGTCCTCATCGGCGCCCTCTACGAGCGTGGCCCCGGCGCAGCTGCCGCGTTCTGCGCCGTCGCGCAGCTCGCCGCCCTCGGGCTGCTGCTGCCGCTCCTGCGGAGCCGACCCGTCACGAGGTGATCGGGGCGTGATTGCGGGTACCAGCCGGCAGTCTCGGCTTGGGGAGGTCCGATGGCCAGCAGGTGGCAGTGGTTCAACCGCCGTCGACTGCCCGGGGCGGTGCTCGCGGCGGTGGTCCTTGCGGGCGCAGCGCCGGTGCCACACACCCTCACCGCCACTGCCGGTGGACCCGCGTACACCTACTCGCCGATCCGCAGCATGCCGGTCGGGACGACAGAGGCGCAATCGGTGGTGCTGCACGACAAGCTCTACGTGCTCGGTGGGTTCGACGTGCTGAAGGACTGCTGCACGCCCACGGACCGCGCTTGGGCATTCGACCCGGCCGCCAACGCCTGGACCGCGCTGCCCCACCTGCCGAACCACGGGGTCAGCCACGCCGGCATCGACAGCGACGGTAGCCGCTACATCTACTACGCCGGCGGCTACGCGGCGGACGCCGCGGCGACCAACCAGGTGTACGGGACCACGGACGTGTGGCGCTTCGACACCGCCACCGGCGGCTACGCCCGGATGCCTTCGCTTCCGCAGGCCCGGGCTGCCGGCGGCCTGGCATACCGGGCCGGCAAGCTCTACTACTTCGGCGGCGCCAACCTTGCCCGTACCACGGACAGCCGGGACGTCTGGATCCTCGACGTCGCCGCCGGCTCGACCACCTGGGTCCCGGGCGCCGCCATGCCCAACCCGCGCAACCACCTGGGCTGGGCGGTGATCAACGGCCTGATCTACGCGGTCGGCGGCCAGCACCTGAACGACAGCAGCACCGCTCAGGCCGAGCTCGACCGCTACGACCCGGCGAGCAACGCCTGGACCCGGCTCAGCGCGATGCCGGTCGCCCGCTCGCACGTGATGGACACGACCTTCGTGCTCGGCGGCCGGCTGGTCGTGGTCGGCGGCTGGACGACGACCAGTGTCTCGGCATCGGTCACCGCGTACGACCCCGGGACCAACACCTGGCAGTCCTGGCCTGACGCGCCGCAGGCCCGTACCTCCGCGACGGCCAAGTCGATCAGCGCCGGCCGCTTCGTCTTCTGCTGCGGCAGTGCCGGCACGTCCAACTCGAATGGGTGGCTGGCCACGCCGGCTCCGCCGGTGCCCCCACCACCCACGCCGGCTCCCCCGCAACCCAGGCCGCGGGCGGCGGCCCTGAGCCACGTGACCATCCACCCGTCCACGGTGCGCGCGGCGCGGGCGGGCCGGGTCAGCGCCGCCTTCCGGCTGAACCGCAGCGCCAAGGTCGAGGCCGTGCTCCGCCGTTGCCTCGCACCCCGGTGCACGGTCGTCGCCCGCACCGGTTTCTCCGCTCCCCCTGGTCCTTCGCACGTCTCCCTGCTGGCGCTCGCCCACCGCCGGGCACTCCCGGCCGCGCACTACCGGCTCACCCTCACGCCGGCCGCCGGACGGGCCGTGACCGTGCGCCTCGTCCTCACCCGGTGAGGGGGCCCACCGGCTACCGGCTCTCGGCGCTGGGCTCCTTGCCCTGTACGTGAATCACCGCCGGCCTGTCCGTCCCCTCCTTGCGTGCCAGCCCCGCGTAGCCCAGCAGCGCGTCGCAGAAACGGGCCGCCTGCGGAGTCAGCTCGGTGGCGATGATCCCCCGAGCGTGCAGATCTGCTACCCAGACGAGGACGGTGCGGTGGTAGTGCGCCCAGTTCTCGAAGCCGGGCCAGTCGACAGCGTCCACCGTGATCGTCGCGCTGTCGGCTCCGCACGCCGAGATCTCGGTCATGATGGCGAGCAGGCGGTCAGTGATGTCCTGGGGTGCGTTGATGTCGCCCAGCCGGCCGGCCTCCTTGGCGCGAGCGATCTGGAGTCGGAGCCCGCTCATCCAGTCCGCCCAGGCCCGAGCGTCGGCGGCTGACGCCGATAGTGGCATGGTCGCCTTCCCGAGTCGTGGCGCCGGCAACTGGCCGACGCGAGGTCCGCCTGATCGGCGTACATAGTGCCCACGTTGTACGGGCGGACTCCTCCCGGTCGCCGCCCACGACAGTGACGTTTCGGTCGCCCGAGACCTTTCTGTTGCCAACCTGTGCCTACATTTGAGGAGCTTCACGCCGACAGGTCGGGGAGGTGAGGGGCCCGGCTATCGAGGGAGCAACGGTGGTGTCCAAGCGCAGGGTGCAGCTGCTGGTGATTGCGCTGACCGTCGAGCTGGGCTTCGCCGTGGTGGGGCGGTGGAACGCGCTGGACCGCCTCCTGCACGGTGACCACGGCCCGGGCAGCGTGTTCGCCGTGGTCAGGCTTTCTTGGGTGCTGCTCGTGCTCGTCATCGCCGGCGACATGGCACGGGCGTGGCTACGAGCCCGAAGTGCGCTGTATCGCAAGGACCAGACGATCGCTGCCGTGGGCTCGACGACCCATGACTGGCTGTGGGAGTCCGACCTCGCCTTCACCTTCACCTATCACAGCCCCGGTGTGGAGAGGTTGCTCGGCTACCGTCCGGAGGACCTGGTCGGGGTGTCCATGGGAGACCTGCTGGCGGACCAGGAACGCGAGCGAGCCCAGAGCATCCTCGCCGATGGACTGGCCCAGCTGACCGGATGGCAGGACGTGGACCGCTTGTGGCGGCACCGCGACGGTCACTCCGTCGTGCTGCGGGGCTCTGCCGCAGCGATCCGCGACGAGTCCGGAAAGGCGATCGGCTTTCGCGGGACGCGGTCGCGTGTGAGCGACCTGGTTGCCGAGGATGACGTCCTGGCTATTCGGGACCGGGTGGAGCAGCTGCTCACCTCAGGCACCGTCGAGATCGCCCTGCAGCCGATCGCCAGCCTGTTCACCGGGCGGCTCGCCGGTGCCGAGGCGCTGGCTCGCTTCCCTGACGGCAGGGGTCCCGACCTGTGGTTCGAGGAGGCTCGGGAAGCGGGGATGTCGCGTGCTCTGGATGCGATGACGTTCACTGCCGCCCTCGCCTCCTTCGCGGCGCTGCCGGACACCTGCTACCTCTCGGTCAACGCCAGCCCCGCACTGATCTTGGACCCCGCGTTCCCGCGTTGGCTGCTGGACTGCGCGGTGCCGCTCGAACGCCTCGTCATCGAGATCACCGAACACGTCGCGATCCCCGACTACCCCACCCTCAACACCGCGCTGGCCCCGATGCGCGAACGCGGGGTCCGGCTGGCCGTCGACGACACCGGGGCAGGCTACGCGTCGCTGAGGCACGTCCTGCAGCTGCGACCCGACATCATCAAGATCGACCGGTCGCTGACCGCAGAGCTGTCCGGCGATCGTGCTCGGCGTTCTTTGGTGACGGCACTCGTTCTGCTGGCCCTGGACATCGGCGCCACGGTGACCGGTGAAGGCGTGGAGACCCCCGCGGAGCTGGCCACGCTGATCGACCTCGGGGTGGACGCGGCCCAGGGCTACCTGCTCGCCCGGCCCACCACCGACCCGGCCGACTGGTGCACGTGGCCGGACCGCAACTGGGCCGAGTCCGTGTGCAGCGACCTGCCGCGACCTGCGCCGCAGTAACGGGGCACCGAGCGAGCCCCCGCCGCGGGCCGGGTTGTCCACAATCTTCGCGGTCGGGAGCTGGACCGCGACCGTCATCGTGCCGGGCTCCGTAGGGTTGGCGGGTGACCTCGCCCGACACAGCTGCCGCCTCCACCGACACCCAGGTGTTCGACGCCTTCTGGGGTGCCGGGCTGTGGCCGGGGATGAGCCGCACCCGGGCCCGCCAGCTCGCCGGCATCGGGATCAACCAGCCG